>VFJY01000101.1 GCA_009885825.1 Rhodobiaceae bacterium
TCTTTAGCTTTAATGTTAGCTGATGTAGGTTTTAAAAATATTCATATTGAAGGTGTTCAAAGATACAGTTTAGCGAATCACTTACACTGGCTAAATAATAAAAAACCTGGCGGGCATAAAGAATCACTTTCCATTCTTGAAACTGATAATCTTGTAAGCGCATACTCTGAAGCACTTTCCAAGATAGACGCAAACGACACACTTGTTGCAGTTGCTCAAACTTAAATCTGGCCTGCTTGGCCAGCTGCCGGGTTCACAGACATTGAGTTAAGGTGTTTCGATGGAAGTGGAGAGAGCTGGCCCCGTTTGTCTGAACAGTTTTTCCGGTTTCTTGAGTGAAGTCTCCGCCATCTGTTAAGCCGCATCCGGGAACTGCAGCGGGGTGAAGTAAGCCTGATCGGGGGTTCTGCCGTCAAGGCCTTGATGGGGTCTCCTTGTGTTGTAGAAGGTGAAGTAGCGGGCGAGGCTGTTTCTGGCCTCAGCGACTGAAGCGTAGGCCCTGAGATAGACCTCTTCGTATTTGACCGAGCGCCACAGACGCTCGATGAAGACATTGTCACGCCATGCGCCACGGCCATCCATCGAGATGCCAATGCCGCGGTTCGAGAGTACGCTGGTGAAGGCCGTGCCCGTGAACTGGCTGCCCTGGTCGGTGTTGAAGATGTCCGGGTTCTGATATTTTTCCAGAGCCTCTTCAAGTGCCTCAACGCAGAATGATGTTTCCATGGTGACCGACACCCGCCAAGCCAGAACCCGCCTGGTGAACCAGTCAATCACCGCCGCCAGATAGACAAAGCCCTTGGCCATGGGAATGTAGGTGATGTCCATAGCCCAAGCTTGGTTGGGTCTGTCCACCTTCACCTGGCGCAGCAGATAGGGATAGATCTTGTGACCGGGTTCGGGCTTCGATGTGTTGGGTCTGCGATAAAGCGCTGCAATGCCCATCTTCTTCATCAGCGTGGCGACATGCTTGCGGCCCACGCTAAAGCCTTCATTCTTCAACAGCCCGCACAACATGCGGGCACCCGCAAAGGGATAGTCCATGTGCAACTCATCCATGCGCCGCATCAGGATGAGATCGCGCTCGGGCACGGGCCGGGGCAGGTAATAAACACTGCCCCGGCTCACGCCCAAAGCTTGCGCCTGTCTGGTCACAGGCAAATCGTGCTCGCGGTCAATCATCGCCTTGCGCCCAGCATGCCAGCCTTGATGAGCGCACCTTCTAAAAAATCATTCTCAAGCGTCAGTTCCCCGATCTTGGCATGCAAGGCCTTCAAGTCCGGAGCCGGGCTGTTCGGATCGGCAGATCGAGGGCCCAGAGCCAAACAGCCCGGCAGCCCCCTCCACAAGCTCCGTCCGCCATTGCGTGATCTGGTTGGCATGTACGTCAAACGCCTGCGCCAGCTCCGACAGCGTCCGGTCACCCTTGATAGCCGCCAGCGCCACTTTCGCCTTGAAGGCTCCTGAGTGGTTCCGTCTTGTTCGTCTTGTCATGATTTCTCCTGTCAGGCCCCAATCCACGAAGCCAATATCAGGCAGAAACTTCACTCATCCAACTGTCCAGATTTGGGGGGACGGCTCTGAGGCCTATTGACCGCACAAATGATTTGGTTGGCAATCGTCAGTCGCCTCAACTGACAATTCTCGGGCAATGCGATATCTTTGTTCCGAATCCGGAGCTAGTGGCCAGACTTCTTGGCACTTTTAATCGCATCAGAGTGCGTGAAGGTCGTCCCAGCTTGAACCTGACACTACTTGATTCAAACGGACGAGTTGGCCGTGAATTCACGTGGGGCTCTACAGTATCCAATTGATTTTGCAATGCTGCTTGTGATCCAAACTAGTCATACCACTAAACTTCTAAGCAACGCTCTTTGCCGTTCGTTGACTAACAAGGAAGACGTTGCCATCGCAATCAGAAAACTCCGCGTTTATATCTCCCCACGGCCGAGTGATCGGAGAGCTGACAATTTTGCCTCCATGTTCAACCACGCTTTGTAAAAAAAATATGAGGTCAGCGACATGAAACTCACAGTTTTTGTAGGTGCCTATGTTTCGAGCCGCCCACTGCGGAAATCGGTTTTCTGAGTCTTCTTCTAATTCAATGCGCGTGCCATCAATAGTGCGAGCACTGACATAGCTCTTGCTCTCGCTGTCAACAACGATGCCAAATACAGCGATGTAGAATGTCTTTGCTTTGACGATATCGGATGTTCCGATGATGATCGGTCCTAATACTGGAAAATTGGATTGGCTGGACATAACAGAATACTACAACTTCATACCGTTCTTCGCAAATCGCTATAACAAACTCTTGGAAGGTTGCGTTGAGGCAATCAAACTTATTCTAACTTATTGAGTATTGGCGACAGACGACGCGGCAATGTCTGTTGTTGGCCCTTTTGAGACCTCATGACCAAACGACGACTTGTCCGTTCATCATGGCTAAGCTGACATTCAACCCGCGACGTCCGATTTTTCAGAGAATTGGTCCGCATGCAGAGGCGAAGCCGACATTGTTTGAAGGAGGCACTTGGTCTCAAGTTGACCCAAACCAGACTCCAGCGAGTGTTCAGCCGATTCGGTTCTTAGCAAATCAGCTTGTTTGCTCAGTGATCACATAATCAATCATTGCCTGCCAATCATCCGGCAGATAACCCCAATTCGGCAAGTCGGGAACAGCTGCCTGCAGCATTGCAGTGGTTGGCTCACGCATTGCCCCTACAGCGGCTCGCGCGGTGGCAATGTGAACTCTCCAGTCCACATCGCCTGTGGCAACCGCAATTGCCTTAGCCACCTTGACGATCATGGGGTCCCCGGTCATTGCGAATTCTCCCGAGCTGCGATGTCTAATGTGGTCAGGTCCGCTGAATGCACGCGATCAAGTGCATGAAGAACTGCATCAATTTCCTGAATTTCAGCGTTGATGTCATGGGCAAGTTTGGCGGCATTAGCCTCCTGTTCGCCCCGTGCAGCCAACATTGAAAGTTGAGCGTTCATTGTTCCCAACGCTGCAACCGCGCGCTCAAGGCGGAGAAGCCCCCGCTCCACCAGGCTTTCCAATTCCTCGATGGCACGCTGTTGATGTCGCCGCCCTGCAATTGTCTCGCGCAACTGTGCCTTTATGCGCGGGTCGGTCGCCTCACTAATCCTGTGTTCGAGTTGGGCAATGCGATCCAGCAAATGCAGTTTGGTTTCTGATTGGCGCCTCACTTCTGATTGATAGGGTACAAGCAGTTGCGCAAGGTGACCCATGCCTGTCAGCCATTCATCAACCGCACCCAATGCCTTCAAGACCTCTGCGCGCATTCCACCACTGCTGCGATGGAACACTTCCTGAAGGCGCGCCCGGTGGGCTACTGCCTGGCTGACCTGGTTGCGAATACCTGCATCTGCAATACTTTCGACTTGAAAGTAATCCTCAAGGGTTAGCGTGATCGACTCTGTGACAGATTCGGGATCAGACAAGCCAACCAAAACCAGCATTGAGGCCGCGCCCAATCCGAGAAACATCGCCGCGATCCAGCTCCACTGCGGCATGGAGTATGCAGAAGCATGCAACCAGGCAAACAGAGCGGCAAGCACCGTGATCATGAAAGTGATCACGGTCTCCGTTGCGCCAGCCGCATGTTTCAGCCGGGCAAAACTCAGCTTCCGGCGCAAGTTGCCTTTCTTGAAACGGCTTGGTGTTCTTTGATCCATGTCCGCAGTACCTCACGGGTTTGGTTGTGGCGACAAGTCACTGCTCTGCCGAGATTTTGAGATAGGTTTGATCTATGGAAATCGCGTCCGCGGGAAACATCGCGCCACCTGTGACATTGGCGATGCGGCCGAGAACATTCTTGCCCGCGCCCTCGCCGAAGGCAATGGCAAAGACCTTGGTTCCGTCGGCTTCGATCGCGGTTGGCAGACAGGTTTGGAACATCTTGTTCTCCGATATTTCGCCTATGGAATCCGCTCCGTCGGAAAGCAGGATGATGCCATAGAGCCGGTTCTCGCCCGACGCCTGGCCGGCGCGCCTGATTTCGTCCATCGTCTTGGCCGCCGCGCAGACCGCTCCGTGAAGGTTGGTTCCTCCTCCCGAAACGAGATTGAGAACGCGCCCGGACAAGCCCTCCGCCACCAATGAGGCAGGCTGCACTTCAGAAACCACACTGACGCTGTCGTTGAAAACCATGACCCCCACCCTATCGCGCGGGTCGAGGCGTTTAAGAAACGCGGCAGTTGCTTCAGTCGCCGCGCGAATTGCCTCGCCATACATGCTACCGGATACATCGAGCACCAGCATCACGGTTGCCTTGCGTTTGGTGGTGAGGAACTGGTCGATGATCGCCGCGGATGTGGCGGCATCCGGGCTTTGAAACGCCGGCACCGTTTCGGGCCGCGCTTTGGGCTCCGTTCCGTTTTCGGCGGTGAGCAGGCTTCCTGTCGCCACATTCGCATCTAGCGGCCGCAGCAGGTGTTGAACCGCAAGGCTCTGTTGTTCCGCTGCAACCAGAAAATCGAAAAACATGCGGGCTGCCTCGGCCTGTTCGTCGTTCACCCACTCAGTTCCGTCAAGGACGCAATAGGGTTGGCCGCTCCAGAAGGTGCCTTCGGATGGGAACAGGAATACGAGCGGCCATCTCAACTCCTTTGCGCGCTCCAGGTTCATCCGGACCGTGCCCTCTTCGAACGCCGAAATCGCGTGCAGATAGTCCGGGCCATGACGGGCCATCATGTCGAACAAGTCGGTGGTCAGCATGCCATACTTCGCGGTGTGCTGCGCCATGGCGCCCAGCGCCTGTTCGACGCGTGGTTCATAAACTTGCTCGGCCTTGAGACCGCCGGTCCGGCCGGTGATTCCGTAGATCGAGGAGGTGAGGAACAGCAGGCCCGCATTCGAATACTGAGGATGCGTATAGCCAAGCTTGAGTTTGCCCCACTCCGGATGACCGTAGCGCGACCAGCCCTGTGGATCAGCGGCGAGATCGATGAGAGTCTTCCAACCGATCTTCTTGCTGGGCCAGCCGAGAGCCTCCGCCATCGGCTGCCACATCGCCAGCCCGCTCGGCGTGTAGATGGTTGGCTTGCAGGGCTGCGTCATGGCCGCGCGATTGTGTCCGCCAGCCCAGCGGTCATTGAATTGCGCGGTCCATGACTCCTCGCCGGGACTCCACACAACTGGTTGCAGCTTGCCATCGAGGATGTTCTGCATCGAGGTGCCGGAGAGCACGTTCTTGATTTCAATGTCGATGGGCTTTCCAGATTTTGTCTTCGCATTCTGGGACTCGAATTTCGCAGCTGCGGCTTCCAGCCACTTGTTCTTGGTGACCGCGGAGGCGATCGACACTTTTACGGATTCAGCTGTCAGGATGTCGGGGACTTTCAAGCTTCCGGAGTCAATGAGGCCTTGTTTGCTGCCAGCAAGAATGGCGACGACGCCTACCGCTGTGAGCCCCATGATTGCAAGAAAAGTTCTGCGTGCGCGTTTCATGATTTTTCTCCCTTTTGAAATGATCGGCTCTTGCCGTTCTGTGGACTGAGAAACTCAATGGAGGCGCTGTCATAATGAGACAGGGCCAAAGGTTCGCTGGCCGTCGTCGCCTCGTCTGCCAGAAACTCTGCCAGGGCCTGTGCGGCGAGCTCCTCCTGCTCGACCTCCTTAGCCGCGAAATCCGTGGCGGAGAGATTTGAACCCGCCACACGGGACCGGGCCATGGCCTTCTCGCGCTCTTCTCCCACCATTTCCTCGAGCCGGTTCAACGAGTCGCCTGGCGTGCCTAGATTGCCAACCATGGTGGCCGCCATATTTTGAAGATCGGCCATGGCGCGGTTGACCTTGAGATCGCCGATCTGCCAGCGGAGCTTTTCGATTTTGGTCCGTGTTTCATCTATGGCCACATCCCGGGTCTGGACCAATTGCAGGTATGTTCCTTCAGCCGCCGTGAGCTGTGTGCGGTCCTCGGCAAGGCGCGCCGAGACTTCTTTGAGCTGTAGCGCATGGCGCGCCGCCGGTTTCATTTCGCCAGCTTTGACCAACGCCTGCATCCTGTTGGTCGTATCAGCGATCTTTGCCTCGCCCCTGCTGACCTGAATTTTCAGCCGTTCAGAGAGAGTGGCGTGAGAGACGAGGCCTTCATTGAAACGGCCGACAAGCTTGCGCAGGTTTTCCTTCTCAAGCTCGAGAAGGGCCTCAGGGTTTTTCCGTTCGAACATGGACACCAGCTTGCTGGCCATCCCATGAATTACATTCCAGGCTCGGATCATCAGGCGCATGGGTCACTCTCCTTTGCTTTGTCTCAAGCAACCCAATTGCATTGGCCGTGCCAATTCACAGGCCGGGCCGGAAAATTTTTAAGCTATTGAAATGAAATGACTATGCGATGAGCAAGTGAAGCGTGAAAGATCACTTGGGCAAGGACTTGCCTGAACGTCGAAAACTGCCAGCGGAATTTTGCCCGGATCGGCGACGCAGAGTCGGTTGAATGTCATGGATACATTCTCGCCTTAACTTGCCGCATTCGTTTTGAGGGTCACCAGTTCGGTGAATCGTTATTGACGTTCGAAGGCGGAGGAGGCTTTCCGAATAGGCACCACATATAACGAGCCACAAAGCAACCAACCACGATCAGAATTTCCAACTTGAGTTCAATGCTCATTGACAGCGCTCCTTGGCTTTCGCCTTGAGCAGCTGCATTGCAACGGCTTTGCCAGTTCAATTGGCTGAGCAAAAAAATATTATGTCATTGATAATTGGGAATAGTTTTTTAAAATTGAAACCGCGGCGGAAATCAATGGGCAAGGCCTTGCCAGAGTGCCCAATTCGATTGGCAGAAATTTACCGATCCGCCGTTGTCGTTCGGCCCTTTGGCCATTCTACGCAGTGGCGGCGTTGCCTTAGCTCAATTGGAGCTTCGCCAATCAGTCGCCACTGCGATTCATATCCAGTCAGTTTTCGTAACAGATCACCTTCCACTTGTAGTAGTCGAGCTTGTAGACGGTCGAGGCTGCCCCATAGCGCTTCTTGCAGAGCTTGCGGGCCTCCTCCATCATTTTTTCACGCTGCTTGGCGGTGAAGTCCGATCGTTTATGCGAAATCTTTCCTTTCGCGGCTTCGGCTTCGAAATGGGCCGGGTCGGCGGAAAAGACGAAAAGGAATGACAAGAGGCACAAGCTGAACTTACGCATTTGATTTCTCCATCATGGTTGCTGAATTGGTTCATCCCCAGTTCAAACGGGGACTTGGCAATTCCATTGCAACAGTCTTGCCAGTTCAGAGGCTGATCAGAGAAAACCCCATGTCATTGATCGGCGGAAATAATATTTTGAGATTTGACAGTTAGCGCTGTCACCACGGCAAAATCCTGCCAACAGTCGGGCATCGGCTGGCAGAATATCGCCTAGCGATAGTCCTTCCGCTCAAGGCCATACTTGCGCATTTTTTCGTTGAGGGTTCGCCGTGGAATTCCCAGGGCATCGGCCGCCGCTTGGATATTGCCGTTGCCTTCCTGCAACGCTGTTTGGATGAACACCGACTCCACGGCATCCATCTGTTCAGGAAGGGCCTTGGCATGTCCGCCATCGCTATCCAGAACGTGGGCGATGCCTTGCTTTCTCCGGCCGAGTCCCAGCACGAAACGTTCGGCGATGTTGCGCAATTCACGCACGTTTCCACGCCAATTGTGCGCCATTAGCCGCTCGATATCTTCACCCGAAAGCGCAGCGGCAGGACGTTGATAGACGTTGGAGAATTCCTGGGTGAAATGCTCAAACAGGAGAGGAATGTCCTCGCGCCGGTTGTTGAGCGATGGAATGCGAAGTTCGGCGACACTAAGGCGGAAATAGAGGTCCTCGCGGAACTCGCGCCGCTTTGCTGCGTCGAGCAAATCTGCCTTCGTCGCGGCGATCAGGCGGATATCGACTTTGATTTCCTCGTTGCTGCCCACCCGGGTGACCAGGCGCTCTTGCAGCATGCGCAGGAGCTTCACCTGAAGGCCGATGGGCATGCTTTCGATCTCATCCAGGAACAGCGTGCCGCCCTTTGCATACTCAATGAGGCCAATGCGGCGCTGTTTGGCATCGGTGAAGGCGCCTGCTTCGTGCCCGAACAACTCACTGTCGATAAGGTTCTCCGAAAGCGCCCCACAATTGATCGCTACAAACCGCGCCTTGCTGCGGCGGCTGCAGTCGTGCAAAGCGCGCGCAACA
>VFJY01000081.1 GCA_009885825.1 Rhodobiaceae bacterium
GTGTCACGCAAATCTGGCCGCCGCAGAGCTCGCGGGCGAGATGCATCATCTTGGGCAGATTGTTGAGCGCGTGGCAGCGGCCCGACATCAAGAGCGACTGATTTGGCATCAGCAGGCCGTTGGGGCTTTTCTCCGCCATCACAATGGAGGCCGTGAGATGGGCGTTGATGCCTTCGCGCCAGACGGCGATTTCGGTGAGCTTTTCCTGCACCGCCTGTTGCTTGTCGAGGCCGGTTTGCCTGGCGTTCCATAGCGCTGCACCAATGATCAAATCGGCGTAGGCGAGCGTTCGCTGGACGAATGGAAATGCTGAATAACGATGCAGGGTCTGGCGGATGAAGGCGGCGGCGCGGGTGTGCTGGTAAAACAGCACATCTTCCCACGGCACCAGCACATCGTCGAGGATAACAATGGTGTCCACTTCGTCGAACTTGTTGGATAGCGGGTAATCCCGTTCGGGTGCCCTGCCCGTAAATCCCGTGCGGCAGATATGTTTCACGCCCGGTGCATTCATCTTAACGATGCAGCCCAGAGCATATTCGGAAAGCTTGGCATCGCCCCAATTGGCAATGGTGGGTTTCAGGAAAGCCTGGTTGGCATAGGCTGCGGCGGTTTCATACTTGGCGCCGCGAATGATGATGCCCGCATCGGTTTCCTTGACGACATGGACCAGCATGTCCGGGTCTTGCTCCTGGGGTGGTTTTGAGCGGTCGCCCTTCGGATCGGTATTGGCGGAAACATGAAAGGGATCAAACGCTATGGACTGGTGGATGTGGCGCTCGATGTTGGCGGCAAAGCGCGGATCAATGTCGTTCAGAATATCCTTGCCATCCCACAGCGACCACATTTCACCAACGGTTTCATCGCCCATGCGGGTGACCACACCACCCACCTCATACATGACGGCATCAACGGCAGCGCGCTTGTCGTGCCAATCCTTCTGTTCCTTCGGCAGGCGGTTGCCAATGGCGAAGCGCTCGCCCTTTTCCTCATAGGTCATGAGGTCGCGCGTGACTGCTTCATGCTGCATGTCATAAATGCGGGCGCGGATATCAACCACGGGCTTGAACATGGGATGGCGGGTCACATCTCTCACGCGCTCGCCATTGATCCATACTTCACGCCCATCGCGGATCGAGTCGCGGTATTGTTCGCCAGTTCTGATCATGTTTTCTCCTTAGAGTTGGGCAACGCGGCCAATGAATATGCGGTGGGAACCTGCATCCTGCGAGCATTCGATTTCGCATTCGAAGTTTGCGGTGGCATCGCTCAGAACCGGCATTCCGATTTGCCCATCTTCCCACCCATGGCGTTCAAAATCATGGGGCTTGCCATTTTTGAGGCGGCCAGAGAATACTTCCGCGACGTCCTGATTGTGGAAGCCCAACACGTTGACTGCAAAGCGTCCATTCTCAACAATCGCAGCAGCGGCTGGGCTTTTGCGATTGAGCAGGCCAGCAACATCGGTGGCTCGGCAGACATCGAGGATATGGCACTCACGGTGAGGCCAAAACGGCCCGCCGAGCCTTCAGTGGTAATTACCGAAACGCCGGTTGCCGCGGCAGCCATGACCATGATGAAATTCGCAGTTGTGGTTTCGGCTTCGATCATCGAACACCTCCGTTTGCGCCAGGAAGGGCTTTACATAACATCGCTGTTAAACTAGAAAAAATAGATAATATCTTTCCATTGAGTAGTTTTAACCTATGTTAAAATTCACGCTGCGCCAACTTGAGTATGCCCTCGCCATTGCCGAGCATGGCTCACTGGCAAAGGCAGCGCAGCATTTGGGCATCGCCCAGCCGTCGCTTTCGGCTTCCCTGCAAAAGCTGGAAGAGCAGCTTGGCCTGCAGCTGTTCATTCGCCACCATGCGCAAGGCGTCACGCCCTCGCCGCAGGGCTTGCGGCTCTTGAATGAGGCGCGAAACCTGATTGACCACGGATTGGATTTTGAACGAGCCTCGACTGATGCCAGCGATGTTGTCGAGGGTGATTTGACCATAGGCAGCTTTCACACAATAGCGCCTGCCTATGCGCCCAAGCTCATTGCGGGGTTCCAGCGGGCGCATCCGAAGTCGAGATTGAAACTTGAAGAGGGTGCGCAGGAACACCTGATAGATGGATTGCGCTCGGGGCGTTATGATCAGGTGTTGCTTTACAAATTGGATATGCCGGGAGACCTCAAGATAACTGAACTCGCGGCATTGGAGCCTTATGTGCTTCTGAACGCTGGCCATGCCCTCAGCCGCAAACGCAAAATTTCACTCCACGACCTGGCCCTTGAGCCTTTCATTTTGCTCGATGTGTTGCCAAGCCGAACTTATTTCACGCGGTTGTTCGTGTTGCAGGGCATCACTCCCGAGATCAGCTTTGCATCGCCTTCCCTCGAACTGGTGAGGGGGCTGGTTGGGCAAGGCCTTGGGTTTTCGCTGCTGGTCACAAGGCCTTTTGGTGATCACACATACGACGGTGAAAAGCTGGCCATACGGCCGATTTCCGAAGACGTCGAAAAAGGTGTTATTGCGCTTGCGACATTGCATTCGCTCCGCCAGACGCGGCTGATCTCGACCTTCGAGGAATTTTGTGTCAGCTTCTTCAGGAAAATTCATTCCGGGAAAAAATAACACACCATGGCGCAGCCTCATGCCACGATCATCGGCGCTGGTATTATTGGCGTTTCGACGGCGGCGTTTTTGCAGAGGGCCGGTTACCGCGTCACCCTGATTGACCGTTTGCCGCCGGGAGAAGGGTGTTCTTTTGGCAATGCGGGCGGCGTGGCGTTTGCTGAAATCATGCCGACGATGAACCCCGGCGTTTACCGCAAACTTCCGGGGTGGCTTCTGGACCCATCGGGACCGCTCACCATCCGCTGGTCCTATCTGCCGAAAGCGTTGCCGTGGCTCATGGCGGCAGCACGAAATACCCTGCCGCACCGCATGAAATCCATAACGGCTGCAAGGGCGGATTTGGCGCCGCGGGTTGTCAGCGATTTTGAAACGCTGCTCAAGGCCGCCGGGCACCACAGCCTGATGGTGTATCAGGATACCTTGAAGCTCTATGATATGCCCGCCCAATTCAATGGCGATGCCCATGAGCGCGCGATGAAGAAATCCCATGGCTTCGAGTGCCAGACGTTCACAGGCGATGAATGCCGGGAAATGGAGCCAGCGATCGCGAAAACCGTCGTCCACGGGGCTTTTCATGGCGGCTGGTATTTCGTGAAAAATCCCGAACGGGTGGTTAAGAGCATCGCCGAACAGGTTGTCCGAAATGGCGGCGAAATTATTGCGGATGACGTGAGTGTTGTTCACTCAACTGACGGGAAGGCAACCAGCCTCAGCTTGAAGCAGCGCGGTGAATTTCCCATTGACAGGCTCGTTGTATGCGCTGGCGCCTACAGCCATTTGCTGGCGCGGCAATTGGGCGAAAGGGTTCTGCTTGAGGCGGAGCGCGGCTATCATATGGTGCTGCCAAATTCCGGTGTTTCGCTGTCGCGCTCGCTCACCTATGCGCGAACGACGGGGGCTGCAACGCCCATGGACATGGGATTGCGGCTTGCGGGCACCGACGAATTCGCAGGCCTGGATGCGGCCCCCAACTGGGCGCGGGCTGATGCCCTGTGGAAAGTTTTCAAGCGCATCCTGCCCGGCCTCAATGAGCCAGATGCCGCGACAACGCGCTGGATGGGGCGGCGGCCCGGCACACCGGATTCACTTCCTGTAATTGGCCCCTCAAAGCGCGCTTCAAATGTATGGTATGGTTTTGGCCACGGGCATATGGGCCTGACCTGGGGCCCTACAACGGGGCGGCTCATCAGCGAGTTGATGACCGGCATCAAAAGCAATATTGATCTCTCGCCCTTTCGGGTTGACCGGTTCTAGAGCCAAGCAATCATGACACAGCAAACGCCAGCGACGACCTATCTCAAAGATTACCGGCCCGCTTCATTTCAAATTGAAAAACTGTCGCTGGATTTTGCCCTCGAACCAAAATCGACACGGGTAAGATCGCGCATTCATCTCAGGCCTGTCGAAAAGAACGCGGCGCTGGTTTTGAATGGCGAGGCAATCAAGCTCATCCGTGTCAGCATCGACGGCAAGGCGCTGGATACAAATGAATATTCTGTCGACGAGAACAATCTGACAATTCCGGCTCTGCCCGCCTCTGGTTTTGTGCTCGAGATCGAAACCGTGTGTGATCCAGCAGGGAATACGGCGCTGTCAGGGCTTTATCAATCCAATGGCGTGTATTGCACCCAGTGCGAGGCGGAAGGGTTCCGGCGCATCACTTATTTCTATGACCGGCCCGATGTGATGGCGCGTTACAGGGTTCGCATAGAAGCGCCAAAGGCCACCTGCCCTGTATTGCTGTCGAACGGGAACTTCGTCGAAGGTGGCGACGTGGCTGGAACGGACCGGCACTTTGCCATGTGGGAAGACCCGCACCCCAAGCCCAGCTATTTGTTTGCGCTGGTGGCGGGTGATCTGGCGGGCGTGCATGACAGTTTCACCACCCTGTCGGGCCGCAAGGTTCAACTCGGCATCTATGTGGAGAAAGGCAAGGCGGATCGCTGCGCCTGGGCGATGGAATCGCTCAAGGCCTCCATGCGCTGGGATGAGACGACCTTCGGGCGCGAATATGATCTCGATGTTTTCAACATTGTGGCGGTGTCTGACTTCAACATGGGGGCCATGGAGAACAAGGGGCTGAATGTTTTCAATGACAAGTATATCCTGGCGCTTCCGGCCACGGCAACGGACACCGACTACATCAACATCGAAGCCATTATCGCGCATGAGTATTTTCATAACTGGACCGGCAACCGCATCACCTGCCGCGACTGGTTTCAACTTTGCCTGAAGGAAGGCCTCACGGTTTTCCGGGATCAGGAATTTTCGTCGGACCTGCGTTCACGCGCGGTGAAGCGCATTGCGGATGTGAAGACGCTGCGGGCGCGGCAGTTTCCGGAGGATGGCGGGCCGCTGGCTCATCCGGTGCGGCCAACGTCCTATATCGAGATCAACAATTTCTACACGCCGACGGTTTATGAGAAGGGCGCTGAAGTTTGCCGCATGATGAAAACACTCATCGGTGACGTGGCGTTTCGCAAGGCGATGGATTTGTATTTCGAACGCCACGATGGCGAAGCCGCAACCATTGAGGATTTTGTGCGCTGCATGGCGGATGCTTCGGGGCGCGATCTCTCGCAGTTTTTCCGGTGGTATGAGCAGGCGGGAACGCCGAGGGTTGAGGTCGCCACGTCTTATGACGCGAAGGCCAGAACTTTTGATATGACTCTCACCCAGTCCACCGCACCGACGCCGGGCCAGGGAGAAAAGCTGCCGTTGCATATCCCGCTGGGCCTCGGCCTGATTGGCCCCGATGGCGAAGACATGCCGCTGGATATGGAGGGTGTCGGGGCGCTCAACTCACCACTCATTGAGCTGACCGAGGAAGAGCAGTCATTTCGTTTCCGAAACGTAATTTCCAGGCCGGTTTTATCCATAAATCGCGGATTTTCCGCGCCGGTTTCCGTGGGCGGGATTGTTTCGGAAGCAGATCAATTATTTCTGATGGGGAATGACAAGGATACTTTCAATCGCTGGGAAGCCGGCCAGGCGCTGGCCAAAGACATCATCACCCGGCATTATCGCGGCGATCAGCCAGATACGAATGGGTTCGCGCTGGCCCTGCGGGAGGCGCTCGGCAATTCGAAGCTTGAAGACGCTTTTAAGGCCCTGATGCTGGGACTGCCGCAGGAGGCTGATATTGCTGCGGCGATTGCAACTGAGGTCGACGCGGATCTGATTTTCAGATCGCGGGAATTCTTGCGCAGGGCATTGGGGCAAAAGCTGAAGGACCAGCTGCTGGCCATCTGGTCAAAGACGGCTGAGGTGAGCGCTTACGCTCCAGCACCTGCCGATACGGGCAGGCGGGCGCTGCGTTATTCGGCTCTCAGCCTATTGGCTGCTGGCGCGCCGGAGCTTTGCATCGGCCTCATTCAGCGCGAGATTGCGGCTGCTTCAAGCATGACGACTGAGATCGGCTCCCTGGGTGTCATGCTGGGCATAAACGCAGCCGAAACGATTATCGAGCTGGACAAATTCTACGAACGCCATGCAGCCGATCACCTGCTCGTCGACAAGTGGTTTGCGCTGAACGCCCAAGTACCTGGCCCGGGTGCTGCTGGCAGAATAGAGAAACTGATGCAGCATCCGGCTTTCCGGTTGACCACACCAAACCGGGTCTATGCGCTGATTGGCGGGTTCACGTCGGGCAATTTCGCAGGCTTTCACGATGGCAGCGGCGAGGGCTACCGGGTGGTTGCCGATACCATCTTGAAACTTGACGGAATCAACCCGCAGGTTGCGGCGCGCGTGGCGACCGGATTCCGCAGTTGGCGCGTGATGGACCAAATGCGGCGTGATGCCGCCAACCGGCATCTTGAGAGGATCGTGTCTACGCCCAAGCTATCGCGGGATACCTTTGAAATCACACACAAAATGCTCAATCACCAGGCTCTGTAAATTCACAGCTAGACAATCTGTTTCGATTGCGAATCAATGGGGGGAATTGATTCGAAATGATAGCTGTTTTCGAATCGATGGCCGCAGGGCACGATGGTGAAAAGGGTAGGAATTGGGCAAGGCGCAAATAGGAGAGCTGTTTTTCAGGGAGCGGGCATTGCGGTTGCCTTCGCCGCTGCCTGAGCGCTGGCGCATCCTGATTTCCGAGAAGGCGCTGCGGCGGATTATCACCGGGCTGACGGCGGTGTTCCTGGCCACTCTTTGCATCTCGCTGTTTTCGCAACTGCTGCAGAGCCGTTACAGCCACATGACGGAGCAAAACCGTTTCTCAGCCCTGCATGTTCAATTGGCCGCGCAGAACATCATCAATTCGCTCGCATCGGATTCGGCCGGCGGGCAGACTGCCCGCCCCCTCAATGGCGATCTGCTGACGCAGTCGCTCGCCGCCAATGCCCTGGACGAGGACAGGGTTTTCGCCCTCGTTGATAATTTTGGCCTTGTCATCGCGACCGCGCCAGCCGCCTCCAAACTGGCGGGCGAACGGATCACTGATGTTCTGGGAACAACGTTCACGACGGATTCAAATTGGCAAAACATGCGGCTTTTCACTTTCACCAATGGCGACAGCGCGTTTGTGAGCGCCCGCGACCTCGGCAACTTTCCGGGCAGCCTGATTGTCATGCAGAAGAGGTCTGACCTGCTGGCCGCCTGGTGGACCGGCGTTATCCGTTTGGCGGTGCTTTTTGTGGTTACGCTGCTTGTCCTTGCCATGCTTGCCGGGGCGTTTCATTGGCAAGCGGCCAAAGCTTCCGAGGCCGACGCTGTCCTGTCAATTGCCACCGAGCGTTTGGACAAGGCGCTGGACCGCAGCAATTGCGGCATGTGGGACTGGAACCTGGCTGAGGGCACCATCTTCTGGTCCAAGTCCATGTTTGAAATCCTCGGCATGCCGCCCCAGGGAAGCTTCCTGAGTTTCGGCGAGGTTTCGGCACGGCTGCACGCGGAGGATTCAAACATCGAGGGCATGGTCGAAGAGCTGTTGCGCGGACAGCGCACAGTGTTCAACCGCGAGTTTCGCATGCGGCATGCGGATGGCAACTGGATCTGGCTGCGCGCCCGCGCCGCCCTGGCGCCGGGCGACACGGCCGACACGCCCCATCTCATCGGGATCATTTTTGACATCACGGCGCAAAAACTGACGGACAAGTTGAGCCATGACGCGGAGCTCCGCCTCAAGGATGCCATTGAAAACATCTCGGAGGCCTTTGTTCTGTGGGACACGGAAAACCGGCTGGTCATGTGCAATTCAAAGTATCAGCAGTTTCATTCCCTGCCCCCCGCCTCCTGCGTTCCCGGCACACCTTACGCCGTGGTGACGCAATCGGCCAAGGAACCTATCGTCCGCCAGTATGTTCCAACGGTGGGCGGCGAACATCCCGACGGCAAGTCGCTGGAGGTGCAGCTTGGCGACGGCCGCTGGCTGCAGATCAACGAGCGCCGCACCAGGGATGGCGGCTTTGTTTCGGTCGGCACCGACATCACGGCGCTGAAGAAACAGGAGGAGCGTCTGCTGCTCTCCGAGCGAACCCTGATGATGACGGTTCGCGATCTGCAAAAGGAACGCCTGTCGGCTGACCAGCAATCCCAGCGCCTGGCGGAACTGGCCGACAAGTATGCCCGCGAGAAGACGCGCGCTGAATCCGCCAACCGTTCCAAGTCGGAATTCCTGGCCAACATGAGCCATGAGCTGAGAACGCCGCTCAACGCCATCATCGGCTTCAGCGAAGTGATGCAGGAGCAGATGTTCGGTCCGCTGGGATCGGAAAAATACATGGAATATTCCCACGATATTCACCGCAGCGGCCAATTCCTGCTTGATGTGATCAACGATATTCTTGACATGTCGAAAATCGAGGCTGGCCGCATAGAGATGGAGCTTACATCCCTGTCGCTGTCGTCGGTCATCACCGACGTCATGCGCCTGATTGGCCCCCGCGCGGCGAAGGGGAAAGTTGATATTGTTCTCGATCTGCCCAAGGCCTGCGATATCGTGGCCGACAAGCGGGCGCTGAAACAGGTGTTCATCAATCTGCTGTCGAATGCGGTGAAATTCACGCCCGAGGGCGGCCAGGTGAAAATCACCGTGTCAAAATCAAGGGACGGCGCCAAAGTCGTCATCGCTGACACGGGGATTGGCATCCCGGGCAATGACATTGAGAAACTTGGCCGTCCGTTTGAGCAGGTTGAAAACCAGTTCACCAAGAGCAAGGGCGGCTCTGGCCTGGGGCTCGCAATCTCGAAGTCGCTGGTGGACTTGCACACGGGCTCGCTGGATATCTCAAGCACCGTGGGCATCGGCACGACAGTCACGGTGAATTTCCGCAACGCGCCCGAGTCGGCCATTCTGAAATCGGCGTAACCAGCTACTTCCTGGCCTTACCCCTGGCGGCGCGTTCGCGGATGGCTTTTGCCAGGATTTTCCGTTCTTCGGGTGTCAGGGTTCCGATGATTTCCAGGGCGGCCGCGCCGCCGCGGGCGGCCAGATTGCGGGATTTCTCGGCAAATTCGGTGACCACGGCGTTGACGTTTTCAGCGCTATAGGGTTCGGCGCCGAGGGTTTCGCCCAACTTTGCCGCAACGTCCTCGGTTGTGTCGCGGTCGGCGCGAAATTCCTTGCGGTATTTTTTCAGGATATCGAGAATTTCCCGCCGCCTCTCGCGGGGAATTTCCCGGAAGAAGCCACGCGGAACGAGCTGGGCATAGCTTGTGCCCATGAGGCGCTCAGGGCTTTCGCGGGTCAACCCCCGCGCCAGCATGGCGCCGCCCACCAGGAGATTCAGCGCCAGGGAAACAACCAGCAGAACTGACCACCATTTGGAACGCGGGGTATCGCTCATGACAGTTCACCTTCAAGATAGCTTTCAGCTTCATCAATTCCGCTTGAGGCGCCCTGATCGGCCGCGTCGCTCAGCATTTCATTCACAATGCCATCGGGCAGATAGCTATCGAGGACGCCATAGGATCCCATGAAGAAGCCAAGCATCAGGGAAGCGGCGAGCGGCAGTGAAACCGGCCAATTCCATTTTGGGCGCGTTTTGAATGCAACGATAACGGCGTCCTGCTGCTCAGCAGCGGCGATGGCCGCCATGAGCCGGCTATTCGCGCCAGCGGGAACAGCGGGCACAGTTGCCCGCTTCAGAAGCTTTTCAAGCGCCTCGTCAAATATTGCATCGTCAGGTTCATTCATGTTTCACCTTCATCTGGCTCCAAAAGCCAGCTCTTCAATTATGCCTCGCCAATCGTCCGCAAGGTTTTCTTTCAATGAACGCCGCGCCCGCGCGAGCAGAGATTCAACCGCGTCGACCGATATTTCCATGACAGCGGCGGCGGCGATGTTCGTCATGCTTTCAAAGTAGACCAGCGTGACCGCCAATTTCTGGCGTTCCGGCAATTTCGCGATGCCTTCATCCACACGTCGCGTGGCGGCCCGCTCGGCCAGTTCCCCATCGACGCGTTTGCCGGTGTCCGCCACCTCGCCGATCGCATCAAGGTCAACATGGGGCTTGCGGCGCAGGCGGTCATTGGCAAGGTTCGCGGCAACCCGCATCAGCCAGGCCTTCAGCGCCAAGCCATCGCGCACCTGCGCCGGGTTCAGCCACAGCTTCACAAAGGCCTCCTGGGCCACGTCCTCAACGTCAGCGTTGCCATTCAACATGCGCCAGGCCAGGCGGTAGACCGGCGCGTGATAGCGCGACACGATTGCGGCGAAGGCCCGCTGATCACGGCGAGCGGACGCCTCAAGCAAATCCGCATCGCTCGCCGCTTGCAACGGTTGTCCTTCGCCGCTCTCCATCTCTCCACGTGGCTTAGTTGACTGATGCCTCGCCCAGCATCTTACGCCATTTTGCGATCTTGAACACCCGTGTTTCATCGAAAGACACGCCGCCATCCTTGTCGCTGTCGGCGCCCGCCAGCATGGCTTGCACGTAGTGGTCGAGCTCGGCGCGGGTGATTGTTCCATTCTTGTCGCCGTCCATCTTCGCCAGAATATTGTTGCGGCGGCGTTCCAGCGCGGCTTGAAGGGAAGCATCAATTTCTGCGGTGCTCACCGCATTGTCCTTGTTCCCGTCAATTTTCAGAAAGCGTTTCTCGGCCACGGGCATGAATTCGGCGAGGCTGAGCTTGCCATCCTTATTCGCGTCAAGCTTGTCAAAAGTCTTTTGCGCCCTGGGCAAATAGGGCTCACTGGCCATGGCCATGCCGCCAATGGCGATCAAACCGGTTATGACGGCGACAAGGCTTACTAGTCTCTTAGGCATTTCCAAACTCCTCTGGTTTCCGGAAGCAAAGCCTTCCGAACCTAGGACGTTGGCGGGCGAAAATTCCGTCGCCAGTTCCTACGCCTAATTCACCGGCCCGATGATTTCATCGAAAATGGCCGCAACCCGTTGCTGGGTATCGCTGAGGAGCGCTTCGGTGGATGCGATGTCGGGGAGGATGGCGGCGCTGGCCACCATTTGATTGAGGCCCGCTGGTGACGTCGCCGGGTCATAAGCGCCCGCCACGCAGAGCCTCAGAACCTGGGTTATGCGATGATAAAGCAGGCTGGCCTCCTTGAGTTCCGCTGCCAGCGCAGCCGATATCAAACCGGCATGACCCAGCTTGGCAAGGGCGCCATGGGTGTTGCTGTCCAGAATATCCGGGTGGTTGGCCGCATGGATAAGCTGCGAAAATTGCGCGATAAATTCCACTTCGACAAGGCCGCCACGAGCCCGCTTGATGTCCCACAGGCCTGTCGCACCCTGCTCTTTCACCATCAGGCGCCGCATATCCAGCACGTCATTGCGCGTGGCCGCCACGTTCCGGGGCGCGCGCAAACTGGCAGCGATTTCGTGGGCGAGCTCCGCTGCAAGTTGCGGATCGCCACTCACCACGCGGGCGCGCGTCAGCGCCAGTTTCTCCCAGGTCCAGGCGGAGTCCCTTTGGTAATTGCGGAAACTATCAAAACTTGTGGCCACGGGGCCTTTGCTGCCGGATGGGCGCAGCCGCAGATCCACTTCGAAGAGCACGCCTTCGCTTGTCGGGGCAGTGACTGATGCGATCAGTCTTTGGGTCAGCCGCGTATAGTATTGATTGACGCTGAGTGCCTTGTCACCATCGGAAACATCTTCCCCTCCGTAAATCAGCATCAAGTCGAGATCCGATGCCGCCGTCATTTCGCGGCCGCCCAGTTTCCCCATGGCCACGATGCAACTGCGCCCACCAGTGATCACGCCGTAGCGGCTTGCCATTTCGCCGCGCACCGCGTCGTGAAGCCGCTGCAACAGGAGTTCCGCAATTGTGGAGAAGGCGGCGCCCGCCTCCACGGCGCTCACTGTTTCCGACAACACCCGCACACCCACCCGAAACATCTGTTCTCGGCCGATGATGCGAACACGGTCAACAACTTCATCAAGGGGTGTTGCCTCTGGGATTGCCGCTGCAATCAGCCCTTGCACTTCCTCGGCGCGGGGAAGCGCTCCAAAGAAGCCGGTGTCGAGGACTGCATCCAACACCCGGGGGCGGGCGCTCAGTTGTTCGGCGAGGCGCGGCGCCGTGCCGAGGATCGTTGCAATGAGATCAAGCAGGTTGGGATTGGCCTTCAACATGGAGAAGAGTTGAACACCGGCGGGAAGGCCCGCGATGAAACGGTCAAAGGCCAGGAAGGCGGCGTCAGCGTCACCACTTCTGGCCAATGCGGAAAGCAGCAACGGCATCAACTCGGTCAAAAGCTCCTTGGATTTGCCGCTGCGGGTCGCGGCGTAGCGGCCAAAATGCCAGCCGCGAATGGTGGCCGAAATTTCGCTCGGCGACTTGAAACCCATGCGCGACAATGTCTCGATGGTTTCGGGATCATCCTCGCCACCGGTGAACACCAGGCTGCCGCTTGATGTGCCAAGTTCGGTCGCCGCTTCAAACAGCGCCGCGTAGTGCGATTGCACCAGTTCGAATGTTTCGCGCAATTTATTTCCGAAGGCGTCTGATGAAGCATAGCCCGACAATCTGGCGAGGCTGTCAAATGCCAATTCATCAGCAGGAAGCGCATGGGCCTGCTCGTCATTCACCATTTGAATGCGGTGCTCGATCCCACGCAAGAACCGATAGGCGGATTTCAAACTGCTGGCGGCTTCCGGCGTGATCCATTGGGCCGCAGCCAGCGCATCCAGCATCTCGAGTGTGCGCAGGCCACGGAGGCTCGGGTTGCGCCCGCCGGCGATGAGCTGCTGGGTCTGCACGAAGAATTCAATCTCGCGAATGCCACCCCGCCCAAGCTTGATGTTGTGGCCCGAAATGGCAATCGTGCCATGGCCCCTCACCGCATGGATTTGGCGCTTCAGGGATTGCACATCGGCAATGGCCGCGAAATCCAGATACTTGCGCCAGATATAGGGCTTCAGGCGCTCGAGGAATTCCCGGCCAAGCGCCACATCGCCAGCGGCGGGGCGCGCCTTGATCATGGCGGCGCGTTCCCAGTTCTGCCCCATGTTTTCATAATAGATGGCCGCCGCCTCCATGGAGATCGCAACCTGCGTGGCGCGGGGGTCCGGCCTCAGCCGCAAATCCACCCGCAGGCAATAGCCATCCTCCGTCACATCCTGCAGGATGTTCACCAGCCGCTTGGTCAGCCGCACGAAGAAAGTGGCAGGTTCGGCGCCTTCGCCCAGGGGCGCGGTTTCGGGATCATAGAGAATGATGAGATCGATATCGCTTGAATAGTTGAGCTCGCCTGCCCCGTGCTTGCCCATGGCCAGCGCCACATAGCCGCTGTTCCTTGACGCGTCTTGCGGATTCGCGAGGCGGAATTTCCCCGAACGCGCCGCATCACGCAGCAACCAATTGACCGTTGCTCCCAGCAAAGCATCGGCCACACGGGTTAGACTGCCTGTGACTTGCTCCACGCCCCACATATTGCCGAGGTCCGCCAACGCAACCAAAATCGCAGCCCTCGCCTTGGCGCGGCGCAGAGCGGCCATGATTCCAGCTTGGGTTTCCAGAAGCTCGGCAACCGCAATATCGCCGCAAACTTTTTCAAGCGATGCTTCCGGCGCGCGGTTCAAAACCCCATCCACGAATTCGGGGGCACGCAGCATCAGCGCCCGCAGGTAGGGCGAAGCGGCGGCGACGGATTGCAGGAAGGATTTTTGGGATTCCAGCCTGCCGCGAAACTCCGGGGCGAGGTCATCCCAAAACATCGCGGCAGCGGCCATATCGCGTGGCGCTGGAAGCTGCGATTTCAAACGATCCCTAAATGCCCCGCTCATGGCGGCATACTAGAGGTCTCACACCCCCTATGTCATCCCCGCTATTATACAGTGTGCAGCGGCAGCACGAGCTTGGCGCGGAGCCCCGGCGCGTTGTCTTCGAGGATCAACGCGCCGCCGTGGAGTTTCATCACGCCAGCCACGAGGCTCAAGCCCAATCCATTGCCTTCCTTGGAGCGGCTTTCGTCCAGCCGCACGAAGCGGTTTACAACGCGGGTGCGGTCTTCGGATGCAATGCCGAGGCCCTGATCAGAAACCATAATCACCACGGATGGCCCTTCACGTCTTCCTTCAATGGCAATGCGGGGTGCAGGCTGTTGCGCGGTGACACCATATTTCAAGGCGTTGTCGACGAGATTGCTCAGGGCCTGCGACAGCAATTGCCGGTCCGCCAGCACGTTCAGGTCTGTGGCGGCCGTGACCGTCAACGTGCCGCCCGCCTCTTCCGCGATGGGGGCATAGAGCTCTGCTACATCCTCAACGATGTCATGGGCATCAATGGCCTGCATCGTGTCGCGGGATTGGCCGGCTTCGGCGCGGGCAATTGACAAGAGCGCGTTGAAGGTTTGCAGCAGGCGGTCGGACTCCTCAATCGTCTTGTCGAGAGCGGCGCGGAACTCTTCCTTGTCGTCCGAGCGCAGGGCGGATTCAACACGGGCGCGCAGCCGGGTGAGCGGGGTTTTCAAGTCATGGGCCACATTGCTGGACACTTCCTTCATGCCCGTCATCAAGCGTTCGATCTGGTCAAGCATTTCATTGAGCGAGCGGGCGAGCTTGTCCATCTCGTCGCTGGTGCCCGACACCGGCATGCGGCTCGCCAGATTGCCGCCCATGATTTTGCGGCTGGCATCGGTGATGGCATCAACGCGGCGCAGGAAGTTCCGGCTGGTGAGCCAGCCGCCACCCAGCCCCAGGACAACGGCAAACCCAAGCGCCCAGTAGAGTGTTCGCGCGATGATGTCGCGAAACTGCCGCAGCTCCTGAACGTCGCGGCCCACCACCAATTCATACTCCCCGGCGAGGTCGGCGTGGAAGGCGCGCGCCGAGCGGCGCTGCTTCTCATTGCCCACCTTTATATCGAGTGGAAAATCAATCCATCCCGCCTCGTCGATGGCTTCCGGCGGAACGGCTTCCAGATTTCCGGCCACGCGGCGGCCAGCGGCATTGGCCAGAAGATAGATGCCGCCGCCGCGCTCGCCGCTGCGGCGCTGGATGGTTTCAACAATGCCGGGAAGGCCCCGCAGGCGGTATTGGTCGGCCAGCGCCTGAATTTCGGCGCGGATAGTGGCGTCGGTCTGGCGCTCAAGAAGTCCCGCCGTGTTCCAAAACACATAGGCGAGGATCGCGCCCACTGAAAACGCAAATACGGCCAGATAAATCGCCGCCAGCCGGAAGGTCGAGGTTTTGAGTATCTTGTAGTTAAAGGGCACGGATCATGTATCCGGCTCCACGGATGGTTTGCAAGAGCGGCTCGTCAAAGCCCTTGTCGATTTTCGCGCGCAGCCTTGATATGTGCACATCTATCACGTTGGTTTGCGGATCGAAATGATAGTCCCAGACATTTTCGAGAAGCATGGTGCGGGTGACGATATGGCCCGCATTGCGCATGAGATATTCCAGCAGCTTGAACTCGCGGGGCTGCAGCGGGATATTCTGCCCGCCGCGGGTGACGCTGCGGGTGAGCAAATCCAGCTCGAGATCGCAGGCCTGCAATTTGGTTTCCTGGGTTTCATGGCCGCTGCGCCGCCCCAGTCCCTCGATGCGGGCCAGCAGTTCGGCAAAGGAATAGGGCTTTGCCAGATAATCATCGCCACCGGCGCGAAGCCCCCGCACGCGCTCATCCACCTCGCTCAGGGCGCTCAGAATCAGGACCGGCGTGGTGATGCCCTTGGCGCGGAGCGTGCGGACAATGGAAAGCCCGTCAAGCTTTGGCAGCATGCGGTCAACAATCAGGATATCGTGAATGGATTCGAGCGCCAGGTTCAGCCCGCTTTCGCCATCGGCCGCATGGTCGGCCACATGGCCGCTTTCGGCAAGCCCCTTCATCAGCCAGGAGGCGGCATCACGGTCATCTTCAATAACAAGCACGCGCATGGAGTTCCTGATTCGACCTTCAGTTGCGGTTTCCACAGAGATTTGCATGACTTGGACTTTCAGAAAAGAGTTGCGCGAAGACCACCTGACCAGAGGGGGATCGGGGGAAGGATGATCTCCGCGCCTTCAAGACGCCCTGAATTATCCCTTTGCCAAGGGAAGCGCCAAGAACCGTTGGTTTTCGCCGGAACGCACCAGCATCAGCACGCGGGATTTTCCCGCCTGCTTCAGCGCATCCTTGACGTCGGAAGCGTCATTGACTTCAGCGCCAGCGACTTCAAGAATGACATCACCTACCTTGAGGCCGCGCTGCTCGGCTACCGAGCCGGGCTTGACTTCCATGATCTTGACGCCTTCGCCATCATCGGCGGGGCCGAGTGTCAGCCCGAGCGAGCCTAGGTTGGCAGGTTTTTCCGCAGGTGACTTGCCAGCCATGCGCGCATCCGTTGGCATGGCTCCAACTTTCACGGAAAGGGTCATCGGCTTGCCTTCGCGGATGATTTCCACATCGACCGATTTTCCAGGCGCCAAGCCAGCGACTTTCCGCGACAGGGCGCGGGCATCGGAAATTTCCGCGCCATCGGCTTTGAGGATGGTATCGCCCGCCATGAAGCCAGCGTCGAGAGCCGGTGAATCTTCTGTCACATCCGAGACAACCGCACCCCTGGCTTCCTTCAATCCCAAGCCTTCGGCGATCTCATCGGTCACCGGCTGGATTTGAACGCCGAGCCAGCCGCGCGTCACCTGGCCACTATCCTTCAAGCTTGCGATCACGTCCTGGGTGATGCTTGCCGGAATGGCGAAACCAATGCCAACCGAGCCGCCGGAAGGCGAGAAGATCGCGGTGTTTACGCCGATCACTTCACCTTCAAGATTAAAAGCGGGGCCGCCGGAGTTGCCCTTGTTGATGGAGGCGTCGATCTGCAGGAAATCATCATAGGGGCCAGAGCCGATATCGCGGCCACGGGCTGAAATAATGCCCGTCGTCACCGTGCCGCCCAAGCCAAACGGATTGCCAACCGCCATCACCCAGTCGCCAACGCGGGCTTCCTTTTCCGCGAACTTCACAAACTGAAACGGCTTGTCAGACTTGATCTTGATGAGCGCCAGATCGGTCTTGGGATCGGTGCCGATGACTTCGGCTGTGAGTTCTTCGCCACCCTGAATCCTCACAATAACCTCGTCGGCATTCTGGACCACGTGATTGTTGGTGACGGCGTAGCCATCGGCGCTGATCACAAAGCCTGAGCCTTGGGCATTGCCGCCATGGGGCTTGCGCCGTTCCATGCCGGGGGGCAATTGCCCACGGAACTGCGGGAACTGGTTGAAGAATTCCTCCATGCCGGGAAAGCCTGGACGCTCCATTTCGTCATTGCTCGCGGCGTCTGAAAATTTCACATCGACCGTGATCACCGCGGGCATGACCCGCTCAACCAGGTCGGCAAAGCCAAGGGAGGGGTCAATCGCCGCTTGGGTTTCGGCGTGAACCATTTTGGGCGGCGCGACAGCAAAAGACGCCGAAAGCGCCGTAGCACTCAAAAGCCCCGCCGCCAGAAGGCCAAACAGGGTTTTCCGGTTGATGACAAATAATGCAGACATGAGGTTTCTCTCCATTCCAAGATTCGGATGATGGAGATATAGGCAGTCGCGGCTTACAACAGCCTTTCGGCAAGGTGAAAGTTTTGTAATGTTGGCCGAAGTGTCGTCATTCCGGTGCAAACCGGAATCTGGTGATCAGTGTAATTGTTGAGAGATTCCGGCTTTTGCCGGAATGACGAACTTGGGGGCGGGCGCATCATAGTCGACCAAAACTCTGTCATCTCCGCATGCGCAGTCCGCCAAGTCACCATGTTCCTATTCTTCTTAACGGCTTTGCCCTGCCAATCCAAGCAGTCCGTTTGGTGCCAGCGTCAAAATCCCCACAAGCATGAAGAACACCGCAGCATCACGGTAGGCACCGCCAAACAACGCCACCCAGAGGGTCTCAACCGTGACCAGAATGAGCGCTCCTGCAACGGCACCGCCTAGCGATCCCATGCCGCCGAGCAAGGCGGCGACCATGGCTTTCACACTCAACATGAGCCCCATCGAATGACTTGCATTGCCGTAACCAAGCAGAACCACAAGCCCGCCCAACCCTGCGAGCGACGCGGCCATCAGCGCTGCAAGGCCAAGAACGTGGGCTGGATCGAGCCCCATGAATCGGGCGGCCAACGCATCATCAGCAACGGCGCGCCAGGCCAAGCCGAACTTCGTCCACCGCATGATCAGTAACACCGTAACGACTGCGACCACTGTCGCCGACGCCAATCCCAATTGCATGGCTGTCACCGTCACCACATAGGGCGGAAGGGTGAGCGCTATTGGCCCTGAATAGACCGGTGGCAGCCACAATTCTCGCGCGGCATGGCTGATACGTATGCCCTCTTCGAAAATGAGTATGAGGCCAACACTGGCCACCAGCAACATCTGCCCTTCACGCCGCGCCAAGGGCACAAACACCGAATAGATGGTGAGAAGCCCAGCACATCCCGAAGCGATTCCGGCAACCAGAAGCGCCGCAGCAATCCCGAGCGGTATCGACAATGCGCCAAACGCCATGAAGCCGATAAAACCCGCATAGGCGCCAACCGTGGCGAACTCGCCATGCGCGATGTTGATCCGCCCCGTGATGCCGTGCACAAGGGCGAAGCCCAGCGCCAGCAACACATAAACAGATGCAATCGGCAGCGCCGAAAGCGACATCTGCAAATAAACACCAGTCGCTGCATTGAGAGAAAAATACCCCGAAGGTGGCAACATCACCCGCTCGTGCAGCACCCTAAAGCCTTCGTGCGAAAGCAACTGCCGCTTGAGAAATGTCAGCCGACCCGGACCGACAACCTTGCCATCATGCACAACTTCCACCAAATCAAGCTGATCCAGCGAAACCGCCGTGCCCTCGAACTGACACCGGATGCCACGCTCCCCACGCCCGCGGTATTTGATCACAATGGAGCTGCCAGTGCCCTCAACAGACATTACCTCGAGCCTGCCACGATCCGCCTCAAGCCCTGCGAGTGCCGCAAGACAATAGTCCACCTGCGCCGGATTGCGTTGCGAACAGCCGAAAGACATGAGGCCAAAAACCAACACCATGAGAACTCGGAATATCATCCCACATCTATGCATACCCGCAGTGACAAAGGCAATTGCGCCATTGCCGCTCGAACTTGCTTAACACACTGATAGAGCGATGATTGCGTTCAGGATACAGCTTTGCCTGGGCCCGAACCTGAAAACCAGTTGCGGTCATCCGCAACGCTATTTACTTCCTCAATAACTTGAAACAATAAAAAATTATCTACCCAATTCTCACCGTTGTCGATCGTCTGAAACGACGGTGAAGCTGCACTCAATTCGTTCCTATCAATTTCAGCATACGTCGCCGGAATTACGGTCAGTGTCGTATTGGGGTTACTATTCTGTCATCTGACGAAAGCCGGGACGATAGATCTTGGGGGTTTAACTCCCCTTGCCCTCTTTCCACACGCCCTGCTCTTTCAGCTTGTCGGCGACTTCCTTGGGCATGTAGTTTTCGTCGTGCTTGGCAAGGACTGTATCCGCCTTGAAGTCGCCACTGGCTTCCATGACGCCTTCGGCCACCACGCCCTGGCCTTCGCGGAAGAGGTCGGGGAGCTGGCCTTTGTAGGTGACGTTCAGGGTCTTGATGGTGTCGGTGACTTTGAATGTAACGGTCGTGCCATCGTTCTTGACGACGCTGCCTTTTTCCACCAGTCCGCCAAGCCGCAAACGCACGCCGGGTTGCACATTCTTTTCGGCGATTTCGCTGGGCGTGTAGAAGAATACAATCTGGTCGCGCAGCGCCAGCGCCACCAGGAATACGGCAACACCCAGAACGGCGAGGCCACCAAGAATGATTGAGAGTCTTTTTTGCTTGCGTGTCATGGTTCCGGCTTATCCATACAATTCCGCCCGGTCAATGCGCCCCTCGTCGCAGTGTCGCATGGCAGCATGGGTATGTCGGAAAGCAATAGCCCTGCAGGGGGCTATTTGTTAGAAGACGCAGCAGTCAAGGATTACCGCTCCATGAAGTCCCGCTACTCCATATTTTCGCTGGCCCGCAATGCCTTGAATTACCATAAGGATTGGGAGCGCGCGTGGCGTTCGCCGGCGCCGAAGGCTGAGTACGACGCGGTGATTGTGGGAGCGGGCGGACATGGATTGGCCACGGCCTATTATCTCGCCAAGAACCACAAGATGACAAATATCGCCATTCTCGAAAAGGGTTGGCTGGGCGGCGGCAATACGGGCCGCAACACAACGATCATCCGTTCAAATTATCTGCAGGATTCCTCCATCGCCATTTATGAATTGGCGCGGTCGCTCTATGAGGGCCTGTCGCAAGACCTGAATTACAACGTGATGTTTTCCCCGCGTGGCGTTTTGATGCTGTGCCAGACCGAGCATGAGCTGCGGGCCTTCAAGCGCACGGCCCATGCCAACCGCCTTGCCGGCCTCGATTGCCGGATGATCACAGCGAAGGAAGTGAAAGAAATTGTGCCGATCATCAATGATGATCCCAATTGCCGCTATCCCATTCTCGGTGCTTACTACCAGCCACGCGGCGGCACGGGCCGTCATGACGCTGTGGCCTGGGGCTATGCGCGGGGCGCTGATTCCTTGGGCGTTGATGTCATCCAGAATTGCGAAGTCACCAACATCATGCGCGATGGCGGAAAAGTTGTGGGGCTTGAGACGACGCGGGGCGTGATCAAAACCAAGAAGGTGGGCGTGGTCACAGCTGGCAATGTCTCGCCGCTGATGCAGACTGCGGGCAT
Source organism: Rhodobiaceae bacterium (assembly GCA_009885825.1). Taxonomy (GTDB): domain Bacteria; phylum Pseudomonadota; class Alphaproteobacteria; order Rhizobiales; family Aestuariivirgaceae; genus Aestuariivirga. The sequence continues at coordinate 20,764 of VFJY01000081.1, forward strand.
CCGCATGCCGATCGAAAGCCTGTGTTTGCAGGCGCTGGTGTCCGAGCCGATCAAGCCCGTCATTGACTGCGTGGTGATGGCCAATACGGTGCATGGCTACATCAGCCAATCCGACAAGGGCGAGTTGGTAATCGGTGGCGGCACGGACCCCTATAATAATTATTCCCAGCGAGGTTCATTTCCTTCACTCGAGCATACGGTGACGGCGCTGGTTGAAACCTTCCCGATTATCTCAAGGCTGCGGATGCTGCGCCTGTGGGGCGGCATTGTGGACATGACGGGCGACCGCTCGCCAATCATTTCCAAGACCGATGTGGAGGGATTGTATGTGAATTGCGGCTGGGGCACCGGCGGGTTCAAGGCCATTCCGGGATCGGGATTTGTGTTTGCCGACACCATGGCGAATGATCGCCCGCATCCCATCGCCGAACCCTTCGGGCTCAACCGTTTTGCCGAAGGCCGCCTGATCGACGAAAGCGTTGCGGCAGCGGTGGCGCATTAGGAGCAGACGACATGCTATTGGTTCATTGCCCGGTTTGCGGGGCGGAAGGTGACGAGACGGATTTTCACGGTGGCGGCCAAGCCCATGTGCGCAGGCCCGCGACCCATGATCCGGTGAATGTCTCCGACGAAGCCCAGCGCGATTATCTGTTCATCCGCCACAATGCAAAGGGCTTGCATTTCGAGCGCTGGCGCTGCGACAGGGGCTGCGGGAAATGGTTCCATGCGGCGCGCGATACAGTCACCATGGAATTCAAGGCCTACTACGGCATAACCGAATTGCCGCCGCGCGAACTCATGGAGCAGGCCACGGGCGAATGGGCCGGATATTTCAAGGATAAATTGAAATGAGCAATAAGCCCTACCGCCTGCTCGAGGGCGGCAGCCGCATTGACCGCTCAAAGCGGGTCACCATCAGCTTTGATGGCAGGCAGCTTCCGGCCTTCGCTGGCGATACGGTTGCCTCCGCCGTGATGGCCAACGGCTCGAAGCTGTTTGGGCGGAGTTTCAAGTATCACCGGCCACGCGGCGTGGTGGGGCTTGGCTCGGAGGAAATGAACGCATTGGTGGGCGTGGGTGATGGCGCACGGCACGAGCCGAATCTGCGCGCCACGCAGGTTGAAGTGTTCGATGGGCTTCATGCGGTGAGCCAGAACCGCTGGCCGTCCCTCACATTCGATGTGGGAGCGCTCAACAGCAGGTTCTCGCGCTTCTTGCCCGGCGGGTTTTACTATAAAACCTTCATGTGGCCGCAGAGTTTCTGGAAGCATGTCTATGAGCCGCTGATCAGAAAAGCCGCAGGGCTTGGCCGCGCGCCCGAAGGCCGCGATCCCGACACCTACGAACACATCCACGTGCATTGCGATGTGCTGGTGGTGGGGGGCGGACTTGCTGGCCTCACCGCTGCAAAGGCCGCCTGTGCGTCTGGCCTCAAAGTCATGCTTGCCGATGAAAACCCCGAACTGGGCGGCATTGCAGACCTGACCGCTGGTTCAATTGACGGCGCTTGCGTGGGCGATCATGCCAAGGCCGTTGCAGGCCAGCTTTATGCGGCAGAGAATGTGCATGTGCTAAACCGCGCGACTGTGGTTGGTCACTGGCACCACAACTACCTGATGATATTTGAGCGCGTGGCCGACCACGACCCCGCCCTGCTCGCAGCCGGAACCCCGCGCCACCGCCTGTGGAAAGTGCGCGCCAAGCAGGTGATCCTGGCCACAGGCGCCATTGAGCGGCCCATCACCTTCGCCAATAATGACCGCCCCGGCATCATGCTGGCCACGGCGGCCAGCGCCATGGTTGAGCGCTATGGGGTTTCGCCAGGTGTAAACGGCATTGTGTTCACCAATAATGACAATGCCTATCTGACCGCATTGGGCTTGAAAAAAGTGGGCATTGGCGTGCGCATTGTGGATTCACGGGCGCGCGCCGAAGGTTCCCTGATCGCGCGGGCGATTTCGGAAGGCATTGAAGTGTCCATGGGTTCAGTCGTTTCGGCTGTGGAAGGATCGCAGGGCGTAACCGCCGCGCGCATCGCCGCCTATCGCCGGGGCCAGGGCCGCGTCATCACTGAGCGGAAAATTGACTGTGATTTCATCGCCATGTCCGGCGGCTTTAATCCAGCGCTTCACCTGTGGTGCCATAACGCCGGAAAAATCAAATTCGATGAAAACCTGCAATCGTTCAGGCCCGACCGCCACCATGACGCCATGCAGGCTGTGGGCGCCGCCAACGGCACGATGGATGTAGCTGCAACGCTGGCGGAGGCCCATGCAGCGGGTGTGGCTGCGGCCAAAGCCGCGAATGGCAAGGCCAAGGCTGTCAAATACAAGGTGCCCGAAGTCAAGGAACCAACCCGCGCTCCACTCGAGTCCCTGTGGTTTGCGCCGGCGACCGGCAAATACAATGAAGGCAACAAGCACTTCGTCGATTTCCAGAATGACGTAACTGCCGCCGACCTGGAACTGGCGCAGCGCGAAGGTTATGAATCGGTTGAGCACACCAAGCGCTACACCACTTTTGGCATGGCGACTGACCAGGGCAAGACGTCGAACCTCAATGGCTTGGGTGTTCTGGCCGAAGCCACCGGCAAAAGCATTCCCGAAATCGGCGTCACCACATTCCGGCCGCCGTACACGCCATTTTCCTTTGGCTCGATTGCTGGCGTTCTCACCAAAAATCTTTTCCTGCCCATCCGCCGCACGCCAATCCATCAGTGGCATCTTGATAGTGGAGCAACATTCGAGCCCATTGGCCAATGGCGTCGCGCCTATACCTATACGGGTGCTGGCGAAACCAAGCACACGTCCATCAACCGGGAAATTCTCAGCGTGCGGCAGAAAGTCGGCCTGCTGGATGCCTCGACCCTGGGCAAGATTGAAATCAAGGGTCCGGACGCGGCGGAATTCCTCGACCGCATGTACACCAACACCTTCTCAACCCTCAAAGCCGGCAAATGCCGTTATGGGCTGATGATGAATGAGCTGGGATTCCTAACCGATGATGGCGTCACCGTGCGGCTCGCTGAGGATCATTTCCTGATGCACACCACATCGGGCGGCGCTGACCGCATTGCGGCCTGGCTGGAGGAGTGGCTGCAGACGGAATGGACCCAGTATAGAGTATTCGTCACGCCGGTCACCGAGCAGTGGGCGCAGTTTGCCATCGCGGGCCCCCGCGCGCGCAATGTGCTGGCCAAGCTCGGCGCTGATTTTGACATTTCCCACGAAGCCTTTCCGCACATGTCATTCAAGGAAGGCAAGCTCGGCGGTTATCCCGTTCGCGTATTCCGCATCAGCTTTTCCGGCGAGCAATCCTACGAGGTGGCAACGCCCGCCAACATGGGGCGCGGGCTGTGGAATGCCATCCTGGAGGCAGGCCAGGAACTTGGCATTGAACCCTATGGCACCGAAGCCCTGCACGTGCTCCGCGCTGAAAAAGGCTTCATCGTCATCGGTGATGAAACCGACGGCACTACAACGCCCATCGATGTGGGACTCGAAGGTCTCATCTCAAAGAAGAAAGCAGACTTCATCGGCAAGCGTTCGCTGGAGCAGAGCTTTTTGAAAGCACCAAACCGCAAGCAGCTTGTGGGGCTTCTCACCGAAGTGCCAACGGATGTGCTGCCGGACGGGGCTTATGCGGTGCGGGCGTTGAAGGACAAGCCACCGATGGAGATGACCGGCCAGGTCACGTCGTCGTATCATTCGCCCACGCTGGAACGCTCCATCGCCATGGCGCTGATTGAGAATGGGCGGGCGCGCATGGGTGAAACTCTTACATTCCCCATTGACGGCAACAAGGTGATACGAGCCAAAATTGTCGATCCGGTTTTCTATGACAAGGAAGGGGCGCGGCAGAATGCCTGATCTTTATGTCGAAAGCCCCCTCGCCCACCGCAACTCGCCCGAGAGACTGAGCATTTATCTGCGCGAAATCAAGGATCGCGGCATGGTTGATTTGCGCGGGATTGCCTCCGATAAAAAATTCATGGCGGCGGCGAAGAAAGTTCTGGGACTCGATTTGCCCAAGACACCCCACAGCAGTGTTTCCTGGGGCGACGTGAAGGCGTTGTGGCTCTCCATCGACCAATGGCTCATCCTGTGTCCGCGCGCCAAGGCAGCAGAACTCGCCGCTGCACTCACGGCCGAACTCGGCGTCATTCATTCCCTCGCCGTTGATGTCTCTGACATGCGCGCTGTTCTGCGCCTCGAAGGCGAAGGGGTGCGTGAAGTTTTGCTGAAGGGTTCTTCGCTGGATTTGCTCAGCGGCGACTACAAGCCCGGCGCCGTGCGCCGCATGCACTACGCTGAAATTGCCGCATTGCTGCATGTGGTGGAGGACACAGTGTTTGATCTCTATGTCTTCCGCTCTTATGCGGATTATGCGTGGGAGTTTCTGCTGGCAACGGCGCGCGAAGCGTCGAAAATCAAGCTCTTCGGAAAGCAGGCGGGCCCTTTCTAATTCCGCGGTGGGAACGCCGCGCGCGAAATTAAAGCCCCGCTCACAGACACGTGAACAGATTTTTAATGATGTGACGGATGCGTGAAAATTCTCTTTTGCCATCCGCATAACTCATTGATACGTCAATGTTTTCATATGCAGTTCTTGTTATCATGGTTTACTGGATCACGGGATTTTTCTGGCTATATTTAATTCATCGAAGACGCGATGAATGCGGTTTCAAAAACCAGTAAATACCAAACCAGAGGACACTATCATGAAGAAGATCATCATTTCGATCGCAGCCCTTGCAGCCATCTCGTCAGCAGCGCTTGCCGCTGGCAACCGCAGCTGGGATCTCCGCGATGCGGAAACCTATGCTGGCAAGTATTCCAGCCAGATCGATCAGACCAGCAACACCGTGAATACTTTTGCTGTGGAAGACAATGCCAGCCCTTCGACAAACTTCGAACGCTTGCTGCAGAACCAGGCCAAGAATGAACTCTCCAACCACTAACACGGTCCACTCTTGCGGACAGTCAGGCCGGGCCTATTGCCCGGCCTTTCGTTTTGATGTCAGCCAGTCCAACGCCCCCGTGGTCGCAGCCCATGGCGCCTTTCCTGTAAGGGCATAAACGGCCGCTTCGCTGTCGTCGCCCATGCCGTAGTATGCAGGTAATTTGCGTGGCATGGCTTTCGCCCCAGTAAGGTATGCGGCCACGTGCGGGTTGCATTCAACCGCGCTCTTAAGAAGTTGGCGTGACTTTTCATTGTCGCCGCTGGTTCTGAATTGCAGCAGCGCCCGGCCGAAGGCCCAAGCCGCCGAGCCGTCATTATTGTAAGCCTTCACCAGCTCCTTGGCTTCCTTGTCGCGGCCGGACTCCAGAAGTTGATCGAGCAATTCGTAACGCACACCCTGGTTGTCGCTGGGATTGAGGCGAAGCATTTCCTGCAATGTCGCGACTGCTTCCCCTTGGGCGCCGCTCTCCCACAAAACTCCGGCCAGCCCATGCAGCGCCCGCATGTAGGGCCGGGTTTCGACAAGGCCCCAAAACATGCCAGCGTCCTCTTTGAAAACCTCCTCGCCCAAAATTTTTTCGCCCGCTGCTATTCCCTCCCGGTAGCGGGCGATTTTTCCCGGCAATGTCTTTTCAGCTTCGGCGGCGAGCATGACATAAGCGTCGGCGCAAAGCGGTGAAACCGCCAAGGCCTTATGGGCGAGCGCGATGCGTTGCTTGCCGCCACGCGCCTCCCAGGCGTCGAACATGATTTCCTGCGCCTTGTCCACGTCGTTGTCCGGCTCGAAATCATCACCGAGCTGTTCACCAAGCGCCTGCAAAAACAGTTCGAGGCTTTGCATGGACTTCGCGTCACTGATTGAAGATTTGGCGCGGGAGGCAGCCTTCTTGGCCATGCGGGTTACTCCTGAAGTGCGTCTTGCCAGCTCAGACGATCAACGCGCGCCTGCGCAACAGTCGGACAATTGTCGATTGAAATTTCATCTGCGGGAAAGCAATGGCTCCGGCATTGGCGCAGAACATATCGATTCTGCTGGAGCAAAAGTGAAAGCCGTTGGGATTACCGTGGCAGCTCAGCGGGCAGCATCTTCGATTGAAAATCGACACGGCGAACGAGAAGCCGCTCACGAAGTGAAAGCCCTGCTCACGCGCGCGTGAACAGATTTTTAATCATGTTACGCAGGCGTGAAACCGCTCTTTTGATGGCCATATAACACATTGATTTGTCGACATTTTCACATGTATTTCTTGTTATCATGGTTTACTGGATCACGGAATTTTTTTGGCTATATTCAACTCATCGAAAGCGCGATGAACGCGGTTTCAAAAGCAAAACTTAAACACTCAGACAAAGGACACTATCATGAAGAAGATTATCATTTCGATCGCCGCTCTCGCAGCCATCTCGTCAGCAGCGCTTGCCGCTGGCAACCGCAGCTGGGAGCTCCGCGATGCAGACACCTATGTTGGCAAATATTCCAGCATGATCGAAAAGAGCAGCATATCTGTAAATGCGCTTGCAGTCGCAGGTTCTGGCAGCCGCTCAACCAACTTCGAGCGCTTGCTGAAGAACCAGGTGAAGAACGAACTCTCCAACCACTAACATCATTTGCTGATGTGACTGTCAGGCCGGGCCCTCTGCCCGGCCTTTACAGTTTCAACGAAGCCATTTCCGTCCTGGCGCATCGCGCTTTAGCGGGCGCGTTTCTTGCTGGCCTTGCCCTTGGTTTTCCCGGCCTTCGCCGCCTTCGAAGCCTTTTTGGCAGGAACCTTTTTGGCGGGGGCTTTGGCCTTTGCCTGCTTCACCGGCGCCGCGCTGGATGGCGACTGGTCGGACGAGATAAACTTGGCCCTGGGGGCATGGCTTGTGGAATCCCCGCCCGTTCCCGAGAATACGGCGCGAAATCTGTTCTCGATCATCTTGAATACCGGCATTACGTTCATGACTGTTCCCTATAAGTTGTGGAGCGTGTGTTGTAGCGGACCACCGACAGCTTACAGTTACATGATTAACTAAAAGTCACGGGATCATCTTTACTTCCCGTTAAGGACTGGGGCATGGCCGAGCCTTCCGCGGCAGGACAATTGCAGATTCACTTTCAATCAGCGAGTTTCGGCGTCAGCCATTCAAACATCTTGTCGAAACCGCCGAAGGGATAGAGATGGGGCGCTGCTATGCCCAGTTCGGGCTTGTCGAAATGCAGCTTAGCAAGCTGATCGATGAATTCGTCGGGGGTATTCACCGTCAGTAGCTTGGTGATATTCAGCGCCTGCTTCCTGATGAAGCGCGCCGAGTTTCCAACACCGCACATGGCGGCGTATTTCACCAGCGTCTTGATGGTGGCAGGGCCGGGAATGCCCACATGGATAGGCAGGTCAATTCCGCCGGCGCGCAGCTCGCTGGCCCAATAGGCCACGGGCCCCGCTTCAAACAGGAATTGCGTGGCGATAAAACCCGCCATGCCGTTGGCTTTCAACCATGCCTGCTTTTCCTGCAGCGCTTTCAGCAACGCGGCCTCGCCGTGAGGCTTGGTGATATCGGCGTTGCCCTCCGGGTGGCCGGCAAGGCCCAAACGCTTCACGCCATTTTTCTGGAAGACATCGCTGCGCAGGAGTTGGATGGCCGCGTCGAACTTGCCGATGGGGGTTGGAGCGCCGCCGCCCAGCACCAGCATCTGCGTGGCTCCGGCCTCTCCTGCCAGGGCCGCGATACGGGTTTGCAAATCAGCATCATCCAGAACAAAGCGCGCCGGAATATGAGGCACGGGCTCAAGGCCCGCCTTGCGAAGCGCCACCGCCGCCTTCAACTGGCTCGCAACATCGGCGGGGTCAATGAGGGCAATGAAAACCGGCGCGCCCTTGGGCAGGCGTTCGCGCAGCAAGGGCAGCTTTTCAATTTGCCTGGGCGTGATCTCAACCGAGAGATTTTGAAGAAACGCCGATGCCGGTGACGTCATTGCGGCGGTTTTGGCGTCGAGATGAAAATGGGGGGCATTCACGAAAACTGTCTCCAAGCAAGCCACGCCTCAAAATGCCGGGAAGCCGGAGGGGCCGCCCAAATATTTGCGACAGCAAGTATACGAATACGACTGTTTACCTTGTCTTAAAGTCGGTTTTGGACCGCCAAATGACGCTGGTGGACAAAAACCTGAAAATGCCGCAAAGATAGGGCCACGGAGAAAATTCATGTTTGGCGACAAATCCCAGGAAACACCCCAATCCTTCGCGCTTGTTCTGTTGCCGGAGTTCACCATGATGCCGGTGACCTCGGCGATTGAGCCGTTGCGGCTGGCCAACCGGCTCTCGGAAAAGATGCTTTACAAGTGGACGATGCACTCGGTTGATGGCCAGCCGGTGGCTGCTTCCAGCAACATTCTCACCATGGTGAGCGGCGACATGGAAACCATTCCGCCGCACGCCACCATCATCGTGTGCGCCGGCCTCAATGTGCAGCACCATGCGGACAAGCGGCTGATCAGCTGGCTCCGCAAAATGGCGCGGCGCGGCAATGACATCGGCGCTGTCTGCACCGGCGCCCATGTGCTGGCGGAAGCGGGCCTGCTTGATGAATATAAGTGCACTATCCATTGGGAAAACCTGCCGGGCTTTTCGGAAGCATTCCCAGAAATCAACGCCACGGGGGGCCTGTTTGAAATCGACCGCGACCGCTTCACCAGCGCTGGCGGCACCACGGCGCTTGACATGATGCTCACCATGATCGCCAGCCAGCATGGGCCTGATCTGGCCTCCGCCGTGGCCGAGGCCGTGCTGCATTCGCCCATCCGCCATCACAGCGAGCATCAGCGCATGTCGCTTCCCGCCCGCATTGGCGCGCGCCATCCCAAGCTTGTGGGCATCATCGAGAAAATGGAAGAGAACCTGGAAGAGCCACTATCGCCCAGCTTGCTCGCCAAGCAAGCTGGCCTTTCCACCCGCCAGCTTGAGCGCCTGTTCCGGCGCTATGTGGACCGCTCGCCGAAGCGCTACTACCTTGAGCTCCGCCTCAAAAAGGCGCGCTCACTGCTGCTGCAAACCGACATGTCGGTGATCAACGTGGCGCTCGCCAGCGGCTTCTCGTCGCCATCGCATTTCTCCAAATGCTACCGGGCATTTTATGGCCGGACGCCCTACCGGGAGCGCGGGATTCCGGTGATCGGGGCGGTGGCGTAGCATTGCGCTGCATTGCGCTGGCGGTGCGGCACTGGCGAGCGCCTGTCGGCTTGACATTTAATCTGCTGTGTCTGATATTTCTGTTATGACAGAAATATCAGTTCAATTAGAAACATTCTACTCGGATGCAAGCCAGAGCTTTGTGCTGCATTGGGGCGACATGGGCGCGCACTGGGGCATGAGCCGCTCGACCTGCCAGATTCACGCCCTGCTTTACCTGACAGAGGTGCCGCTCACGGCGGAGGATATCGCGAAAACACTGAAGCTGGCGCGCTCCAACATCTCAACCTCGCTCAAGGAGCTGCAGGGCTGGAACCTGATCCGCCGGGTTCCTGTGCCGCATGACCGGCGGGACCACTTTGTTGGCGAAACCGACGTGTGGGAAATCGCCAAGCGCATCGCCATACGGCGCAAGGAGCTTGAAATTGATCCGGCCCTCGCGGCGCTGCGTGATTGCGTGGCGCTGGCCAAATCCGAAGACAATCCGGAAACAACACGGCGGCTTGCGGCCATGCTGCAATTCACCGAGAAAATTGACCGCTGGCATGGCGAAATGCTCCGCATCCCGCGCAACCAGCTCGAATACCTGATCAAGATCGGCGCCAAAGTCCTGGGGTATCTGCCAAAAGCGAAATAGAAGCGGGAGTCCATCGTGCTGAAACCCGAAACCAGATTCCTCGCTGCGCGGCCTGCCGCGCCCGGGGAGTTGGGCGATCTCCGATTTTACTTGGCAATGACGATTGGCATTCACTCCCCCTCGCGGTGCGCAAGCGGTTTTCAAAGCGGCTCGCCGGGCAGGAATCGGCCGTCTCCGAGGGTGAAGTCATCCACACACGGATGACGGGTCTTGGCTGGTGCCTCGCGCAACTAACCCGCCTGATCGGCGCGCCCCTGCCGCTTTCGCGCGATGCGCCTGTGCCAGCCATCGTGACAGTCACCGAAGATCCCGCAACCGGAGGCCAGTTCTGGAGCAGGCATTACAACCGGCGCAGGGGTTTTCCGCAGGTCATCCATTCGTCAAAGCGCTTCGCCAGGCCCACCGGCCTCGAGGAAGATGTGGGGGGCGGCGTCGGCATGGCGCTCACCATTCACGCGCAGGACGGCACCCTGCTCTTCAGGTCAGCCCATTATTTTTTGACGCTGGGAAGGCATCGCCTTGTTCTTCCTGGCTGGCCCCCGGCGCCCTGACCGTAACCCGCAGGGCCATTGACGATGACTCTTTTGATTTGAATTTGCGCTGGACATCGTTCATCCGGTCTTTGGCATGCTCGTTCACCAATCCGCGGTTTTCAGGGAGACGGAAACATGACGTAATGAAATCCCTGGAAACTCAAAAAGCCAATAAAAAGGAGCGAACCTCTAGAAGTTCGCTCCCACGGTTAATATCCCCGCGACCGGGGGCAGTAAGCAGGGACACTGGACCGAGTCAGTTCCAAGGATTGCAGGTCGGATAGGTGAGTTTTCTTGCCCTATAGTGCAATAAAATCTCAACACGCCCTTCCGTCACAGTCAAGGGGGCGGGACGCGCGCAATGAAAAATAGTTGTGGACATTTGCCAGGGGCGGCTCAATTTGCCGTGAACTATATCCCGCGCCAACAGGACGTGGCACAATTTGAAGACGCCATCATCCAACCTGAACACAATGGTGACCGGATCCATGCATCTCATCCCGACAATTCTTTGCGGTGGCGCTGGATCGCGGCTTTGGCCGGTTTCGAAGGCGGGGGAGACCAAGCCGTGCATGCGTGTTGGAAGCGGGGGAAGCCTGCTGCAGCAGGCTTTCCTGCGGGCGGCGGCTTTGCCGGACGTTGCCGAAATCCTGACAGTCACGGGGCATGACGTGTGGGCGCGCACCATGGACGCCTATCGCCCGGTGAACACACTTGGTCAAAAAACATCGTTCATTCTGGAACCAACCGGGCGGAACACGGCCGCTGCCGTGGCGATGGCGGCGTTGCGGTGCCGTCGCAGCCATGGTGAAAATTCTGTCATGCTGGTGTTGCCGGCCGATCATCTCATTAATGATCAACAGGCCTTCGCGGAAGCGGTCGGGCTCGCTGTCGCCAAGGCCAAACAGGGCGCAGTGGTGGTTTTTGGCATTGAGCCAACGTCAGCGCATACGGGCTATGGATATGTCGACGTGAGCGCAAGTCCGGCGCGCTTTGTTGAAAAACCGCAGCTTGACATGGCTGACGCGTTTTTCCGTTCAGGCCACCATCTGTGGAATTCCGGGATGTTCTGTTTCACGCCGGAGACCCTGCTGCGGGAGATGAAGGAGCATTGCCCTGATGTTCTGGACGCGGCGTCCAGATGCCTTGAGGTGTCGCCGGTTCAGGAATTTGAGGGTTCACTTTGCGTGGCGCTCGACCATGACAGCTTCTCGAACGTGCCGAAGAATTCCATTGATGCCGCCGTCATGGAGAAGTCCAGCAGCATCGCGGTTGTGGCGTGCCGGTTCGGCTGGCGGGATATCGGCTCATGGGCGTCGGTGGCAGGCCTCGCCCATAAGGATGCCAATGGCAATTCGGGAAATGGCATCGTCCAGTTCCACCAATCTTCCAACTGCTATGTGCATGGCAATGGCCGGATGGTGGCCGTGGTCGGCCTGCAAAATATTGTCATCATCGACACACCAGACGGTTTGCTGGTTTCGCACCGGGACAAAACCGAAGAGGTCAAACACATCGCAAGTTCCTGAACCGGCGCCACATCAAGCCACCGCTGGCAGTTTCAACTCCACCCTCAACCCCCCGAGGTCGGCGGCGCCGAGCTTCACCGCGCCGCCATACATGGCGGCGGTTTCGGCCACGATGGAGAGGCCGAGGCCGGAGCCTGGCTTGGATTCATCCAGGCGCCGCCCGCGCTTCATAGCGTCGGCGTGCTTGTCAGGGGGAAGGCCGGGGCCGTCATCGTCCACGGTTATGAGCAGCCAGTTCCTGGCATCAGCGAACGATGCGGCGGAGACCTTCACGTTTCCGGATGACCATTTGGCGGCGTTGTCGATGAGGTTGCCCGCCATCTCCTCAAAGTCCTGGGTTTCGCCGCGGAATTTCAATCCGTTGGCCACAGTCACTTCAACGGTCACACCCCGGTCCTGGTTGATGCGCATGATGGTGCGGCCAAGGGCTGCCAGCACGGGCTCGACTTCGGTGGCCGAGCCTATGGTCTGGGCGCGCGCCGCCCTTCGCGCCCGATCAAGATAAAGGCTCACATGGTCGCGCATGATCTGGGTTTGCTCGGAGACTTTTTCGGCGAAGGCCGATTTGCTGCTCTGCGCCTCATTGGTCAGGACGCTCAGGGGAGTCTTCAGCGCATGGGCAAGATTGCCAACCTGGGTGCGCGCCCGCTCGATGATTTCCGAATTGGATTTGATGAGGAGATTGAACTCATCGGCCACGGGCTGGATCTCGCTGGGGAACGCGCCATCGAGCTGGTCGGCCTTGCCCTCGCGGATCGCCGTCAGGCTGTGCTCCATGGTCTTCAGCGGCCGCAAGCCGAATTTCACCTGGAGGAAAACGGCGATGAGCAGCCCCACGCCAAGCGCCGCCAGAATGGAAAACAGGGTTTGGCGGAAAGCCCGCACTTCCTGGCGGAGCTCATCGAAATTGCCAGCCACGAGGAAAGAATATTGATCCTCGCTTCCCGGCAGCTTGAAGGATTGTTCAATGGCCCTGAGTTTCACGGGACGGTTGTCGATCACCTGGCTGTCGCTGAGATAGAAGCTGGCGACGCCGTCGCCGCCGCGCGTGGCGAGCATCGACGCATCGGACTTCAGGCGCTGTTCAAGCAAGGATTCCGAGGCAAGGCTTGGCAGGTTCCTTTGCGGCGGGGCTTCGATCTGCCAATACCAGCCGGACAGCGGCAGGCTGAACCTCGTGTCCGCCAGTTGTTGCGACAACAGGGGCGCGCCATCCTCGCTGATTTCCACATTGGCCAGCAGCCCATCCAGCACGGCGCGCAGCCGGGCATCAAAATTGCGCTCAAGGGCGGCACTGAACAATTGCGCCAACAGCAGCCCGGCTGACACCAGCAAGACGATGCTGACGATGGCGGACGACAGGATCAGCCGGAAGGAAAGTGAGTTACTTCGCATTATCCGGCTCGGATATGCAGTATCCCATTCCGCGGATGGTATGCAGCACATCGACGCCGAGCTTCTTGCGCAAGCGTCCCACAAACACTTCAATGGTATTTGAATCGCGGTCGAAATCCTGGTCGTAGAGATGTTCCACAAGCTCGGTGCGCGAAACCACCTTGCCCACGTGGTGCATCAGATAGGCGAGCAGGCGGAACTCAAGCGACGTCAATTTGATCGCCGTGCCATTCACTGTGACGCGTGCGCTCTTGGTGTCGAGCACCATGGGGCCGCAGGTGATCTCGCTGGTGGCGTGTCCCGCTGTCCGCCGCAGCAACGCCCGAACCCGCGCCAGAACTTCTTCCATGTGAAAGGGTTTGGGAACGTAGTCGTCGGCGCCCGCATCGAAGCCCGCCACCTTGTCGCTCCAGCGGTCGCGCGCGGTCAGGATAAGCACCGGCATTTTCTTGCCAGCGCGCCGCCATTTTTCCAGAACGCTGACGCCATCAAGGACGGGAAGCCCCAGGTCCAATACAACCGCGTCATAGGGTTCGGTTTCGCCAAGATAATGCCCCTCTTCGCCATCCATGGCCTTGTCAACCACATAGCCCGCGTCGCCCAGGGCCGTCACCAGCTGGCGGTTCAGATCGGGATCGTCCTCAACGACGAGAATGCGCATAGATCATGGTCTCCAAGTTCGGGCGCTGGGAGGGCTAGAGAATCGATCCGTCCTCGCCGCTCACAAAAACCTTCTCCACACTACTATCAGTTCGCAGCGTTACCGCATAGACGCCGTCTGCCCGCAACTTGACCTTGACAACCTTGGCATCGGGATAGAGGCTGAGCGCAATCGCCGCCGCCTGGGAAGGCTTGATATTCATGCCCAGCGAGGCCAGTGGCGGCTTAACAATGTTAGGCAGTTGCCGCTTAAGCAGGATTCTCGGCGCATTCACGCGGGGCTTGTACTGGGCAAGCGCCGGCTCGGCCACAAGCAGTGTCGCCAGCAAAATGCCGATAAACTTGAGCCTCTTAACCATCACGCCGTAGCCTTTCATGCCCCGTTCTAGCAGGGGCTAGCTGAACTGGGGATGAATGGGGGCGGGTCGGCGTGGTTAGGGAAAGGTTAAAGATTTTTAATAACAAGGGGTTATCTCCCCTGAATAGCGATGAATTAACCCTGGATCAAGCCTGCGTTGTTACCCTTCGCAATTCGCCATCGGCGGCGAATGAAGCAAAATATCCGGCATTATTCGCTCGTTTTGGCGGTTAAAGAGGAGTTCCGACTGATGTTCCGGGCGTGGATAAAAGATCGGCCAACACATCGGCCAAAATAAAATCCATAAGCAAAATATTCATCTATTTTCAATATTTTAAATTATTTAGGTATAGGCCAAAATACAATGCCTGAAACAGCACAAAGAATCGAACCCGCGCGCCTTGAAGACGCGCCCGAGGCAATATCGGACGTCTTGGCGGAACTATCGGCGGCTTCGGCCAAATTGGAAAGCGCACTTCATCCCCGAACCGCCGCCAGTCTGGCCGACCTGGTTCGGATCATGAATACCTATTACAGCAACCTGATTGAAGGACATAACACACGGCCAAGGGACATTGAACAGGCGCTCGCGGGAAAGCTGGATACAGACGAGGCGCGCCGCAATCTGCAGATAGAGGCTGCTGCCCATGTGCGCGCGCCACCTTCCCCCACAAAGGGGGGAAGGCAGAAAGTGTCATAAAATCCTCAGTCTCGGCTCCGCCCTTCGCCGCAGCATCAGGTCGCTCACCGCCCAGACGAGGGCGTCCTGCCGGTCGGGGCTTTTCCGGCCCTCGCCAATCGCCCGTGAGCCGTCGCGGGTGTTGGACCTTTCTGTGCGCCATGCTAATTCAGTTGAATGGCCTTCCTGATCTTGTGCTTTGCAGCTGTCGCCATCCCGTATGGTCTTGAGCGACTCTATTTCGTAAAAAAGTTTGGGCCGTTCGCAATTCTGTTCTGGCTGTTTGTCTTTCAATCCAGCGTTATATTCGTTGGAAATTTCCTCTTGGCGTATCATATTGGCCAGTCATTTCCCGGTTGGGTTAAGTCCATCGGAATTGCGATTGCAGTATTATCCCTCTGGACGATTGCTATAGCGCCACTCGTTGCGGTTTTGGCCGCACTGGTGGCCATGATTGTGATCGCAGCCCAACGGATTCAGAGAAAGTCTGGGGAAAATTCAGACTGACCCGTTACCTGGTTCCGGCGCAGCTTGCTGCAACACCCTCACCCTCGGCTCCGCTCTTCTTCGCAGCATCAGGTCGCTGACGGCCCAGACCAGGGCGTCCAGCCGGTCGGGGCTTTTCTTGCCCTCGCCGATGGCGCTGCACATCTCGTCTTCGAGCTCGGCGAAGGCGCCCACGTGGGGCACCCTGCCCTGTTCATAAAGCGCTGCCACCGGCTCGGCTCTTGCCTGTTTGCCGCGCGTCGCATGGACGGCGCGGAAGGAGAGCTCCGGGTCCACCTCGCGCAACACCTGTTCCACCATGGCGCCGCCCTGGTTGATTTCCGCCACCACGCGGTCTGCCTTGCGGGCGTGATACAGGCCCATAATTTCTTTCGCCCATTGCGCCGGTCTTAGTCCGTGTACAGAATAATCATCCAGCACATAGCACCGCCCATCAACGCCCAGCCCGGCGCACACAATGCCGCACGCATTGCTCCTGGCGCCAAAGCCCGCCGGCGGATCGACCGCCACGACAACGCGGCGCAATTCCGGCGCTGAAGCCACGCGCAGGTTTTCGATGATGTCGCGGTGGAACAGGGCGTCCGGATCGTCCTCGATCAGTTCGCCATTGAGTTCCTGCCGCCCCAATCTGGTGCCGCCATAACGCTTCAAGACTTCGTCGAGAAAAGGCTTCGCCAGATTTTTCCTGTTGTCGAATGTGGTTGAGCGGCTGACCACTGTGCCGCTTTCGGCCAGCAGCCGCTTCAAGATCGGTATGGGCCGGGGTGTCGTTGTAATAATCGCGCGCGGATTGTCGCCCAATCGCAGCGCAAGCTGCAGCATGTTCCACACTTCGCTGGCGTATTTCCATTTTGCCAGTTCATCGCACCAGGCCGCGTCAAACTGCGGCCCGCGCAATCCATCGGGCTCCTCGGCCGAAAAGACATGCGCCACACTGCCGTTGGGCCACGTCAGCTTGCGCTTTGATGGCTCGTAGGCGGGCCTGTCATCGCCCTGATCAATGGACAGAAGCCCGGATTTTCCCTCCAGCATCACCAGCCGCGCTTCAGAATAAGTAGGCGCCACAATTGCGATCCGCTGGGCCTTGAGAAAAACCGGTTGCCATTCACCAAGGGCTGTGGCGCGCACCCATTCAGCGCCGGTGCGGGTTTTTCCCGCACCCCTGCCTCCCAATATCAGCCAGTTGCGCCAATCGCCTGCGTCGGGCGGAAGCTGGTCATCCCTTGCCCAATTGCGCCAGTCCTTGATCTTTTCCTGCAGCAGCCAGCGGGACGTGGTGCGGCTCAGATATGGTCCCGTCATCGCCTCGGCGGAGAGACGCAATGCGCCGTGCAAACTCTTCACGGACGGCGTCATCAAGCTGGCGGCGCTCGCGGATTTTTCTGACGCGGAGACTGCGATCCTTGCGTTCAAGTTCCAAAACCTTTTCCAATGTGCGCACCAGCGTGTTGGCCGAGCGGATATCGCGCTCGCTGTTTGCGGCCGATGCTTCTTCACCAACCACTTTGAGCTGGCCTTCCAGCTGGCCCAGGCGCATTTGCAGCAGCTCCTTGAGGCGCTGAATGGTGGCGCGGGTGCTGGTGTTGCTTGCCCTGCCCGTGCCGCGCAGCGTCCAGCCGCGCCTTCGCGCCTCGGTCACCAGCTTGTATTTGCTGACACCCAGCCTCGCGACGATGGCCGCCAGGCCTTGTGCTGGATCTTCGTAATCTTCCCGGGCAGACTGCCAAAGCAATTCGACTGCCGCCGCTTCATCCGCGTCGCTCATTTTTCCTAACCCAATTGTGGAGAATACCCGTTCATAGCCAAACCACCATACGGTGTCAAGGACTATTTTCATGTTTTAGGATTTTTATTATTTCACCAAAAAGCGGCTTCAAATCACCAAAGAAACTGGCTTTCATGGCTATTAGGAAACTTCGCGGCCGCAACTTTTCCAGGTTGAGTGGATGTCCAGCATGCGTAGCGAGCATAGCCACAAAGGCCAATTGCGCCCGACCATTACCGTCCCGAAATGCGTGTATTGCGTTCAACTCTGCCAGAAAATGCGACGCATCATGGGCAAACTCATGAGACTCAAGGCCGCGAAGAAACCGTCTCTTCTTCAGGCCCGTGAGAAGGTGCTGCAATTCATTCCGTATGTTTTCAGGATAGCAGAACGCGCTTTGCTCTTTCGAGATTCGCACACTGCGAAACCTGCCAGCCCATGAATAAACATCTTGGAACAGATGACGATGGGTGGCGCAATAATGTGCAACGCCGAACCTTCCAGCTGGTAAGGGCTCATCGAACCGTTGAGTCGTCATCGCCAGCTCGAATTGCCGCAGTTCCTTCGAACGCCGGATATCCGCCTTGTTTTTAAGAACCCTGGTTCCAGCGTAGCAGTACGGATCGTTTACGACCTCATACATCGCCGCTGTTGTCAGCCTTTCTTGCCATACTTGTCTTTCAATATAGTCCGGCGGGCTTCAGACGACAGACCCATCTTTTCAAAGTTTCCAAAGGTGGCACGCATTTCCTTGGATGGACGCAACCCTTCAACTCCGCTGATCTTCGTCGAAGCTTTTGCGCCGACAATAAATTGGCCGGAACTTGAGGAACGGTAATTTTGGGTTTTCTTAGTCGCCATTGGTCCAACCTATCATAAATTCCTGTACCATGCTCATTTTCTAACCCAATTGCGGAGAATAGCCGTTCATAGCCAAACCACCGTACGGTGTCAAGGACTATTTTCTTGTTATGGGATTTATTATTTTGAGGGTCGGCGCTGGTCAGATGGCGGCGCGGCGTTTGGCGGCGGCTTGCCGGCTGACGATGATCTTGTCGATCCGCCGCCCGTCGAGATCGACGACCTCGAACTGAAAGCCGCGCTCCGTGAAGGCGTCTCCCGTCGCCGGAAAGCGGCCCAGGCGGTCCAGCACAAATCCCGCCACGGTCTGATATTCGCGGGTCGGGGGAACCGCCATGCCGATGCGGTCGGACAGGCGGTCTATCGGCGCGTTGCCGGACACCAGCAGGGAGCCGTCCGAGCGCTCGACAATATCGGGCTCGGGCTCGGCCCTGCCGTGGCGGAACACGCCGACGATGGCCTGCAGGATATCCGTGGTGGTGACGATGCCCTCGAAGTGGCCATACTCGTCGTAGACGAGGCCGAAATGCACCTCCGATTCCTTGAGCCGGCTTACCACATCGAGGGCATCAAGCGTTTCGGGGATGACGGGAGCCTGCTTGACGAGCCGCTTGATGTTGGGGGCGCGCCGGCGCAGCAACGCGGCGGCCACATCCTTGGCCTGGATGACGCCGATGATGTTGTCGCGGCCGCCTTCATAGGCGATGAAGCGCGAGTGGCCGCTGTCGGCCATGCGCCGGCCGATTTTCGCCGGGGTTTCGTTGACGTCAATCATTTCCACGCCGGCGCGCGGCGTCATGACGGTGCGCACCAGCCTGTCGCCCAGCCGCATCACGCCGGCGATCATGGTGCGCTCTTCCGGCTCAAGCACGCCGGCCGACTCCGCCTCGGCGATCAGGGCGTGGATCTCCGCGTCGGTGACGGTGTCGTCGCGGACCTGGCTTTGGCCGAGAACCACCAAGACCCAGCGGCCCGAATGCTCGAGCAGCCAGACAACGGGTGCGGCCACTTTCGCCAGCAGCGTCATCGCCGGGGCCACAAGGCAGGCGATGCGCTCGGGATTGCGCAGCGCGATCTGCTTGGGCACAAGTTCGCCGATGACCAGCGACAGGTAGGTGATCACGCCGATCACCAGGCCAAAGCCCAGGGGTTCAGCCACATTGCCGGGCAGGCCCAGCGTCAGCAGCCAGCCTGATGCCCGGCCGCCAAGGGTTGCCCCGGAGAAGGCGCCCGCCAGAATGCCGATCAGCGTGATGCCAATCTGGACGGTCGAGAGAAAGCGGCCCGGATTTGACGCCAGCACCAGGGCCCGGCGCGCGCCCTTGACATTCTGGTCCGCCAGCGTGCGCAATTTGGCCGCCCGCGAGGAGGCAACCGCAAGCTCCGACATGGCCAGCAGGCCGTTCAGCATGATCAGCAGAACTACGATGGCGATTTCAAGATAGGGCATGAGGGCTGCTGTTCAAATGGCGGCGGGCTGGAGCGGCGCGGCGGTCCACGGCCTTCCGGCGCGGACCGTTGACTGGACACAATGATTCGGTTCCCCCTGGGCGCGGCAGCATCATGGATGGGGCCAGCATAGACCATCGCCGCCGGTTCAACAACGTGAAGTTGCCCGGGGCAACCGGCTGGCCAGCTTCGCCCGGTCTGGCTAATGCCGCCGATTGGGCGCAAGATCATTCGCGACACACCGGACGGAGGAGAAGACAGATGGCCAAGGGTCAACAAAAAAGCAACCGCGAGAAGAAGAAGCCAAAGCAGGACAAGGCAAAACCAACGGCCGCCACCTCGCAATTTTCCGTCCTGCAGCCCAAGTCCACGGGCGTTTCTTCATCGGGCAAGAAACAGTAGCTTGGCGCGCCGCTGATTTGGTGCGATGCGGCACCTTGGAGCATGTCGCAGGGCTATTGTCCGCAAATCATGCGGAGAATAGCCTGTTTAATCGCCGCATATGGTATAAACCGTTTATAGTCAATGGTTTATAGGAGTTTTCTGACCCTTTAGGTCATGTTACCCTATCGACACATCCCATTCATGTGTCGATAAAATCGCAAAACATCGCCATATTTTCTTGACGTGTCGATTCAATCGACATATGGTGCGG
The DNA here is from genome assembly GCA_009885825.1 of Rhodobiaceae bacterium. GTDB lineage: Bacteria > Pseudomonadota > Alphaproteobacteria > Rhizobiales > Aestuariivirgaceae > Aestuariivirga. Next base: position 40,923 of record VFJY01000081.1, read on the forward strand.
ATATGTCGATAAAATCGCAAACCGTAAACATATCAGATTGGCGACCTGACCGCCCCTATAACGGTTTGCCCGCCCTGCCGCCCAAGGCGGAGATTGAAACCCATGCCGTGCTCAGGCAGTGCATCACCGCGCGCGCCGCCCTGGGTGAATTGAAACAGGCGGCGAGGCTTATTCCCAACCAGGCGATGCTGATCAGCACGCTGCCCTTGCTGGAAGCGCAGGCAAGCTCGGCGATTGAAAACATCGTCACCACCGCCGACAGGCTGTTTCAGCACATGGGCCGCGATGCACACGCCGACCCGGCCACCAAGGAAGCCTTGCGCTACAGCCGCGCCCTGTTCGAGGGCTTCAAAACCCTGAACCAGCATCCGTTGAACACCCGGACGGCGGAGCGGATTTGCAGCCGGGTGAAAGGCGTGGAGATGACCGTGCGCCGCGTACCCGGGACAGCGCTGAAGAACGACGCCACGGGCGAAACCATCTACACGCCGCCCGAAGGCGAAGCGCATTTGCGCGAATTGCTGGCGAACTGGGAGCGCTTCATCCACACCGAAACGGCTCTCGATCCCCTGATCCGCATGGCTGTGGGACATTACCAGTTTGAAGCCATTCATCCGTTCACTGACGGAAATGGCCGAACCGGCCGTGTGCTGAACAGCCTGTTCCTGATTCAGGAGGATCTCCTGACGCTCCCCATTCTCTATTTGAGCCGCTACATCATCCAGAACCGGGCCGATTATTACCGACTGCTGCTGCAGGTGACGCGCGAGGATGCGTGGGAGCCATGGCTCCTCTATCTCATCAAGGGGGTCGAGGAAACGGCGAACTGGACCACGGCAAAAATTTCAGCGATCAGCGCGCTGACGGACCATACCTTTGCCTTTGTGCGCCAACAGTTGCCGAAGATTTACAGCCATGAACTGGTCAGCCTGATCTTTGAATTGCCCTATTGCCGGATCAGCAACCTGACCGAAGCCAAAATCGCCAAAAGGCAGACCGCCTCGCTTTACCTGAAACAACTGGTGGAAATCGGCGTGCTGGCGGAAGCTGAAACGAGCAAGGAAAAACTGTTTATTCATCCGAAATTGATGCAATTGCTGTCCCGCGACAGCAACCAGTTTGAGCCTTACGACATTCAGCAGTGAGCGGCGGCTTCAGCAGTCCTCGGCGCTGAAGGTGAAGGCATCCTCCTTGAAGGAATAGCCGAATTCACCCAGGTAGGTTCCATCTTCATAGGCGTGGCAAAAAAGGCCATTGCCGCCGGATTTCTCCATGCTGCCGGTGCATTCTTCTTTCTGAGCTTCGTCGCGCAGGCCGTCGAAGAGCAGCTTTGCGGGCTTCCCCCTGAGCTGGAATGACAGAATGCAGGTGTCGGACTTCACGCCATCCGCACAATCCGGATCGCCAACGAAAGCGCCAAGGAGTGCTTCGCCCTCCAACGGGACTTCATCTGCGGCTGCTGCCGGAGACAGGAAGAGAAAGATGAGTGCCAGGTGGCGGAAGCGGAGCATTGGGTGTCTCCCGAAGTTTAGAAGCCCGCGGCAGTGTGCAGCATCAAATGTGGAGTGGCAAAGCATAGTTGAAGCTACGACGCTCAACGATGGACGGATGTTGTTCAGCGTTTTTCAGTTTCTGTCCAAGGCAGAATACCGTGGAGCCTCCCTAATCGGCGCTCAAAAAACCAAAGTTCGTGACTTTTATCAATCGCAAATGCTTTATTTTTTGCTTGCTGAATGGTGCTTTTGTTCATTTCATGAATGAATTTCTTGGGAGCAAATTTCAGCACACCACTGATAGATTCTGGCCTGCTGGTAGCGATAAAAACACGCTCTGGTGAAATTGCTAATGCAAATCCCAAGTTGGAGTCCTTCAAATTACCAATGAGCACCAAAGGCCTGTCCGACGTTAATAAATTGGTTATGTCCGAAGTTCTTTTTACGACTACCCAATACATGTCCATGATGCGCGTCACAAATTTTTCGTCGATAATAAATTCGGCAATTAGATTATGACCAGTGTTCTCCAAAACCGCAGGATGATTTTTTTCTGCCCACTGTGCTAAAGTCTGGCCTTCAAGGACTTCTTCAATATCCTTCTCTTGAAGTTTTGGGTCATTTTGTTTGAGGCTTTCTCGTAGCACTTTTTCAGTGTTTTGAGTGTTGTATCGAATTGATTCAGGGGTACGGATTCGCAGGGAGTTAAGAAAAACAGCAAAATAATAGCGGTCTTGGTTAGTTAGCTTGACCACTCCATCTTGTTCTAGAAGTTTGCGAAGAACGTTCGCACCATTGGTATCAACAAAGGAAAATAGCTTTTGCTCTATTGCGTTTCGTTGTTCTTCTTTGACAGTGGTCGTGTATGAATACAGGCCCGTCTGAACACAAATTGATTTTGTGCTTTGCCGATACGGTGGAAGGACTACGCCATTTTTTCTTTCATAGACCAATACCTTCAAAATTTTATTTGCCCATGGCTTAAAAAAGCTCCGGGGGACATAGTGATGGTCTTTAGGACTGCTCAATGTGTAACCTCACCGAGAGTTTGGCATCCAAAGAAGACCGCCCCTAATCCTGTATCCCATAATTCAGCAAACCTGTATGCTATGTCGGAAAATGGTTATTTGCATTCAAAATTTGTGAGATATTTTAGACGGTTGAAGGAATGGCTCCAACTTGAAAATGTTTGGTGCCCTGAAGAGGACTTGAACTCGCTAGGGATTCTACGGATCGCCAGCCAAAACGTCCGCCCCTTTGCCTTCCCGCCCCTTCCCCGCTAGCTTGCCCCCATGGACATCCGTCAAATTCAATATCTTGCGGCGCTTGCCCGCGAGAAGCATTTCACCCGGGCGGCGCAGGCTTGCAATGTTACGCAGCCTACGCTTTCGGGGCGCATCCGGCAGCTTGAGCAGGAGCTGGGGGTTCCCATCGTCGAGCGCGGCCAGCGCTACATCGGGCTCACGCCGGAGGGCGAGCGCGTGCTGAAATGGGCCCATCTCATTCTCGACAGCTGGCAATCGCTCAATCAGGAGCTTGAGCAGATCAAGGGCAGACACGGCAATCTGGTGGGGCGCCTGGTGCTGGGGGTGGTACCCTCGGCGCTGCCCATGGTTTCGCAGCTCACCAAGGCGATGCAGGCGGCGCACCCCTCGGTGGATTTTTCCATCCTGTCGCATTCCTCGGAAGAAATCATCCGGGCGCTGCATGATTTTTCGATTGAGGCGGGGATCACCTATCTCGACAACGAGCCGGTCTCCGGCCTGCTGCAGGCGGTGCTTTACCGGGAGCGCTATTGCCTGTTTGTGGGCGAGGCCCATGAGCTGGCAGCGCGCGCCAGCGTCACCTGGTTTGAGGCGGCGCAGATCCCGTTGTGCCTGCTCACCCCCAACATGCAGAACCGCCGGATCATCGACCGGGCGTTTCTGGCGGCGAACTGCCATCCCAGCCCCCGGCTTGAAACCAATTCAATCATGAACCTCTTCTCATCAGTGCGCACCATGGGGCTGGCCAGCATCATGCCGGAATATTTCCAGAATGCCCTGGGGCCGATGGAGGGTGTGAAAGCCGTGCCGCTGGTGGAGCCGGAAGTGGTGCATGCGGTGGGCCTGGTGGCGGTGAGCCGCGAACCGCTGTCGCCCCTGGTGGCGGCGCTGTTCGCGGCGGCCAGGAAGATGAAGGTGGCCTGACATGAGCCTTGACTCCGTCCGGGCTTTTCTGGCCGAAAAGGCCCCCGGCATCAGGATCATTGAACTTGCGGGCAGCTCGGCCACGGTGGCTGAGGCCGCCAATGGCCACGGGGTGGCGCCCGCCCAAATCGCCAAGACCTTGTCCTTGCGCGTGGGCGAACGAAATATTCTGGTGGTCACGCGCGGCGATGCCAGGCTGGACAACAGGAAGGCGAAAGCGGCGTTCGGCGGCAAGGCGCGGATGCTGAGCGCTTCGGAGGTTGTGGCCGTCACGGGCCATCCGGTGGGCGGCGTCAGCCCGTTCGGATTGCCCGACGGACTTCCCGTCTATTGCGATATCTCGCTCAAGGCTTTCGACGAAGTGGTGCCAGCGGCGGGCTCGACAAACAGCGCTGTCCGGGTGAGCCCCGCACGCATGGCGGAACTTGCCAATGCCCTGTGGGTGGATGTGTGCCAGACGCCCGGATAGACGCAGGCGCTGCCCTTTGCAAAAAAATTCCGGCCCATTTTCACATGGAACGGAATCCGAGCACCCGTCGAATGGAAGATATTAAACGTCGAGCGCGGCTTCGCACTCGTTGACGCGGTAGCGCGCCATCGCGAGGTTGGCCTTGGCCTTGTCGAGCACCACATAGATGAACAGGCCGGGCTTTTCCACAATCGGGCGGATGATGTGATACTGGGTGTTCAAGGTGATCAGGATGTCCTCGATCTTGTCCTTGATGCTCAAGGCCTTCATGGTCTTCAGCTGGGCGCGCACTACTTCGGTGTTGCCGGCGGCGGCGATGTCGAGATTGACGCCGGTGCCTTCCTTGCCGAGCAACATGCCTGAGTTTGCGTCCACAACAGCGCAAGCGGTCGCGCCGTCGATTTGGAGAAGTTCCGTCAGTGTGTCTCTTATGTTAGCCATTTGAATTTACTTTCTATTACCCTGTTTAACCGAAGTTTATTGCGCAGCCCGGATCTACCGCGTTCAATGGCCATTGCGTTGTTTCCCTGTCCGGAAAAACCAGCTGTGGCGTCGTCAAGACCGGAAGTTTCAACTTCCGGTTTTTCTTTTTAGGTTTGGGAATTGCGCATTCCCGCGTCAGGGCAAGCCCTGCCGCCTTTGAAAATCTCCGGTCTGTCAGCCACTTGGCGCGGCAGGCTAAGGTTTCAAATTCAAAATATCTGTGAGCGCGACGGCCAGGCGCCGGGGTCAAGCCAAAGCTCGGGCCGGGCGTCGGGTCGGAAAAATCACTGGAAAAACTCGGCTTCATATTTTCAACTCACACAACGAATGTTTGACAAAATCAGTCAGGAAACACTCGGCGGAGTCTAGGCCGAAGGAAAATTGCGGTCGGGGACCGCGGCGGTCGCTCACATTTGCGAGGTGAACAGCCGCAAGCATAGGCGGGGTCTATTACCGGGACCCTAATTTTAACAGCCTGTTAAGATCAGGGTGAACGGTGTCTTGCGAATATCGGTCAAATTGCGTTTTGCGATTTCAGAACTTTTTCAGCGCACTTTCGGGACATTTCCCGGCGCGCGGCGCATTTTTCACCCATCGCAACGAACTGCAAGTTGGAGACGTGTCATGAGAACCCAAACATTTGCCGCTGTTTATCTGCCGGACTTTCAAATGCGCAGCTGGCTCAACAGCTGGCTTGCCAAATACGAGGCCTGGAGAATTCAGCGCCTGACAATCAGGCAACTGCGCAGCCTGGATGCGCACCTGCTGGACGACGCCAACGTCGATGCGGAGGCACTTTTCGGTTCACGTCCCCCAATTGCCAGAAGGCGGCCGCCACCAGAGCCAGCCTTCCGCTTCGACTTCAGCGGAATATCATCGGAATTGCCGACACATGGAGCCGATTGTGCTGATATAGCCGGGATCGAGACGACACTGAAGTTTGGAAAGGCTTAGGAGAAGCAAATGACCTTGCAAATCATTGGCGCGGGCTTTGGCCGCACCGGAACGAACTCGCTCAAACTCGCCCTCGAGCATTTGGGCTTTGGGCCCTGCCATCACATGTTTGAAGTGCGCGACAACCCCGCGCAACTGCCGGGCTGGCAAGCTGCGGCGCGCGGCGAGGCGGTTGACTGGGACAGGATATTCGAGGGTTACAGATCCCAAACCGACTGGCCTGGGGCGCGCTATTGGCGCGAGCTTGCGCGGCATTTCCCGAAGGCAAAGGTCATTCTCACTGTTCGCGACCCGGACGCGTGGTACGACAGCGCGGAAGCCACCATCCTGCAGCTGCTCGCCAGCCGTGGCAAGCTGCCCACGCCACACCTCAACGCCCTCGTCGAGATGGGGCAGGAGACGGTGGCGGAGCAGGTGTTCGGCGGGAGGATGACTGACCGCGCCCATGCCAAGGTGGTGTTCCACGATCACATCGCGGCGGTGCAAGCTGAAATCCCGAAAGACCGGCTGCTCACCTTCGACCTCGGCGAGGGCTGGGAGCCGTTGTGCGGTTTCCTCGGCTTAGAGCGGTTCCCGGTTAGTTTGAATAGCCGCAACTTTTGAAGTAAGCGCAGCA
>VFJY01000199.1 GCA_009885825.1 Rhodobiaceae bacterium
ATGTTATACCCGCCGGATCGCAACGCCTGTCGATACTCGAGGTCAGCAACAGGTCCCTGCCTGGTTGTCCAGACGGGACGGAGCGTCAAGTCGGCACTTGGCCCAAGCTCCCAGAAATAAGGTGTGACAACACCGACACCATAAACCCTGCCGCTCTTGAATTCGGGCAACAGGAAACCGGTGCGTCTTTTGACGGTGGGGTCAGGCTGTTCAGCATAGGGCAGCCAAGCCAATGGAACCCCTGCAAACCGGAAGGTAGGATTGGTGTGGTAAAGTGTTTTTGTATTGCCATCGTGGACAGTGCGCTCGGTTGTGATTTCCCAAAGCGGGTCGCCATTTTTCGTGGCGCAATCCTTGCACGCCGTGTAACTCGCGTGTTCAAACACCGTTATGCCGTCTGCCGTTCGCATGACATAATCCGACCTGATGGTCACGTCATTGCTCAGCAGGGCGCGGACATGCCTGGCAAAACCTTCCTTGAACTTGTTGTGAAGGTCCACTTTGTCTGCTTGCAGAACATTTCCGTTGGGCTCACGCAATTCAACCGAGCCGTTGGCCTTGAAGCTTCCGTCATCCTGATCATAGACCACTTTGCTGGCAACCAGGATGTAGGGGCCATAAGTTATACGAACGGTTCCCGTGGCAGTGGCAATTTTCGTGGAATTGTCAAATACAATGCGGTCGGCGGCTACATCGACCTCGGTGCCAGCAACAGGCCTCGTGGTGACGGGCGCCACAAACTTTTTGTCATAAAATGCATAAGCAAAAGTGCTGAACGTTGCCAAGCTCATGAGTACCAGCAAACTGCCCCTGGAAAGAACACCTCCCAAGCTCGACATCAATTTTCTGGGACTTACTGCGGCTTTCACACGTCCTGCCAATCAATCACAAATCACTTGTTCCACTATTAACTGGTTTAGCAGAAGGCGTGAAGCAAAGAATTTTATTAAAATGCGCCCAAAACAGGCCGGCAATTGGACAGTGTTAAGAACTGGTTAACAAAGTTTGAGGCTGTTGAATATGCCGCCACAAGCGGCTAAGCAGGTTTTCAAACAAATCAATGGAATCAATCATGAAAATCAAGTTTGCCCCTGCAACATTGCCCGCCAGGGGTGTGCTGGTTGTATTCGCCTCCGAAGGCGCAAAGTTGATGCCATCCGGAACAGCTGCGGACAAGCGTTGCAATGGCCAGTTGACCAAGGCCATGGCCGCAGCAAAATTTGAAGCAAAACGCGATTCCGTGTTGGATGTTTTGGCCCCAGGGGGCGGATTTGACCGCATCCTCATTATAGGGTTTGGCGCATCCGAATCACTTGGCGCGAAGGAGTTAGAGCTGCTTGGCGGCGTTGTGGCTGGTGCATTGCAATCAGCAAAGGCCACTCAGGCAAGTGTTGCGGCGGAACTTCCTGGGAAATCCGATGTCAAAATAGAAGACGCGGCGGCCCTGATCGCATCGGGTGCCAGCCTCCGTGTTTACAGCTTTGATGGCTACAAGACCAAAAAAAACGACAAAGTTCCGGCGTTGACGGAGCTTACGATTCTCGCAAATTCCGCCGCAAAGGCGAAGAAGGTGTTTGAACCCCTTGGCGCTGTTCGGGAAGGTGTTCACCTGGCGCGCGATCTCGTCAATGAGCCTGCCAATATTCTGGTGCCAATTGCATTTGCAAACCGCGCCAAGGCGCTCGCCAAGAATGGTGTTGAGGTCGAAATACTGACGCCTGCGCAAATGAAAAAACTCGGCATGGGCGCTTTGCTGGGCGTGGCCCAGGGTTCACCCAATGAACCGCGCCTTGTTATCATGAAATGGAATGGCGGCAGGAAGGGTGACAAGCCCGTGGCCTTCGTCGGCAAGGGTGTCACCTTTGACACTGGCGGCGTTTCAATCAAGCCAGCTGCTGGCATGGAAGACATGAAGGGCGACATGGGTGGCGCTGCCTGCGTCACTGGATTGATGCTGGCGCTAGCCGGCCGCAAGGCGAAAGTGAACGCGATTGGCGTCATTGGAATTGTGGAGAATTCAATCGACGGAAACGCCCAGCGCCCAGGCGATGTGGTCAAGTCCATGTCGGGTCAGACGATAGCCGTGTTGAATACAGATGCCGAAGGCAGGCTCATTCTGGCCGACGTGCTCTGGTATGTGCAGAGCAAATTCAAGCCGAAGTTCATGGTGAATCTGGCCACGCTGACCGGAGCCATTCTCGTGGCGCTTGGCAAGGAGCACGCGGGCCTGTTCTCGAACAATGACGAATTATCGGCGCGTCTCACGGACGCGGGCCTGGCCACGGGCGAAAAAGTCTGGCGCATGCCGCTCACCCCGGAATACGACAAGTTGATTGATCACGATGTGGCCGACATGAAAAACATCGGCGGTCGCCATGCGGGCTCCATCACCGCCGCCCAGTTCCTGCAGCGCTTCGTCAACAAAGTTCCCTGGGCCCATCTGGACGTCGCTGGAACCGCCATGGATTCAATAAAGACACCCATTAACCAAAGCTGGGCCTCGGGCTGGGGGGTGCGGTTGCTGAACCGGTTGGTCGTGGAGCACTATGAAAAGTAGGTTTTGCACTCCGGCCATTTGTACCGCTGTGCCATATTGGCGGTGACAGGCTGAATTCAATCTGGTACTTTTGCAGTAGCTGAAGTCGGCAGGCAGTCAGTTAAATCGGTGTGTGCCATGTTGTTCTGAAACTTGCGTCAGATGGAAGCCGTCGCCCATGAAATTCGGTTATTTTGCCAATGTGACCAACCGCCGGAACCGGCCATTTGGCGATCTCATGAAGGAGCAGGTGTCGCTGGCGCAGTACTGCGATGGCAATGGCTGGGATTCGATCTGGTACACCGAACATCACTTCTCGTATGAAGGCTTCGAGGCGGTGCCCAACCCGGTTTTGATGTCCACATGGACGGCGGCGCACACGAACCGCATTCGCATTGGCCAGGCTGCAAATATTATCACTTTTTGGCACCCCCTTCGTTTTGCTGAGGATATTGCAATGCTTGACCACATGTCTGGCGGGCGCATTGACGTGGGGGTGGGGCGCGGCATCTATGGGCGCGAGGCCTTGCAGCTCAACAAGATGGCGGATACGCGTAATCCGGCGCAGAATTTCCGGATATTTGCGGAAGCCCTGGAGGTGGTGCGCCGCGCATGGTCCAGCCAGTACTTCGAGTTCAAGGGCGAGTTCTTCAATTTTCCCGATCCGGGTTTTGTGTGGGATCATGGCATGTCGCCCAAGAGCGCTGAGTATCAAGACATGACGACCCTTGAATTGCAGAAGTTGACGGTTGTTCCCCGCACGTTGCAGCAACCAACGCCACCTATTCACCAGGTAGTGGACGGGCATTTGGCCATTCAGTATGCGGCGGAAAACAATATGGGCGCCATGATGTGGATTCCGCCCACAAACGCCTTGAAACCAAGGTTCGAACTCTATCGTGACAAGAAGGCCGCCAAAGAGCAGCGGGACGTTAAGCTGGGCGAAGGCGTCACACTGGTGCGCGACATGTTTTGCGCCGAGAGCAAGGCCGAGGCCAAGCGCCTGGGTGGCGATGGCATCGTGGATTATCTGCGCTGGGTTTGCCACTGGCGCGGACTTGAAAACCACCGGCATGTGGGCGAGGAATTGCCCAAGACTGAAAACAAGCTTGATCTCCTGTCCGTTGATTTTCTCGATGAGCGTAATTTGTTGTTTGGCACGCCCGATGAAATCTCCGCTCGCATTGAGGAAATGATTGATGTGCTGAACTTGCGGAATCTTCTGGTGTGGTCGGATTTTCCCGGCGTTGACCACGATGTGGCCATGCGTTCGGTGAAACTGTTCACCGAGGAAGTCATGCCGCGTTTCAAGGGCCGTGTTGGATTGCAAAAGGCGGCGGAGTAGGAACATGAAGCCCATTATCCGCAAGACCGTTACGTTTATTGAGACAACATATATTGAAGGTGGGCGTGCGCCGGATGTTCCGGTGGAGATGGCGGGCGTTGCGGCGGTTATTCAAAACCCCTGGGCTGGCCGGGGTTTTATTGAAAATTTGCGACCAGAGATTTTGGCCTTGGCGCCGGTGCTGGGGGATTTGCTGGTTTCCATGTTGCTGGATCAGCTGGGTGGTGGCGAGAGGATTGAGGCTTATGGCAAGGCCGCAATTGCGGGGCTTAACGGCGAAATTGAGCATGCTTCGGGAATTATCCATACACTGCGGTTTGGCAACAAGTTTCGCGAGGCGGTGGGCGGCAAATCCTATCTCTCGTTCACCAACAAGCGCGGTGTTGCCGGCTCATCCATTCAAATTCCGATGATGCACAAGACCGACGAGGGTTATCGCTCGCATTATCTGACGCTGGAATTTGCGGTGCCCGATGCACCGGGCCCCAATGAAATACTGGTTGCCATCGGGGGCGCTACGACAGGCCGGGCCTTCCCGCGCATCGGCAACCGCTACACCGATCTGGAAGAGATGGCTGCTGAGAAGAAAGCGTGAGCGCACGCATTTTTGGTTTGGGTGAACCAGTTGTATTGCTGCACGGCGTCGGGCTTGATCAGGCCATGTGGGAACGTCAAGTGCCCACACTTGCGGACAGGCATCGGGTGATCACCTATGACCTTCTTGGCCATGGCCGCAGTGCTGACGCTCAGGACGGCGCGAATCTCGATGACTGGGTTCGGCAACTCGAAGGACTTCTGCGTGAATTGAAACTGGAACGGGTTTCGTTGGTTGGATTTTCGTTTGGCGGCATGATTGCGCGCAGGTTTGCCGCGAAACATGCGGGCATGATTGACCGGCTGGTGTTGGTGAGTACGGTCTATGATCGCAGTGAAGAGGAGCAGGCAGAGGTTTTGGCGCGACTGGAGCTGGTGCGGCGCGAAGGCCCGCAGGCCATCATCCAAGCCGCTATTTCACGATGGTTCTCACAGGACTTTATTGTGGAGAATCCGGATGCCATCGCGGATTTCATGAGGATTTTGAAAAACAACCGGCAAGAATCATTCTTGTCCGCTTACGCTTGCTTTGCAAAGACGAAGTTGGGAGCGTTTGAGGGCTTTGTCCGTCCAACGCTGGTCATGACGGGTGAGCTTGATACGGGTTCAACGCCCGCGATGGCGCAAAAGTTGGCTGCAACAATTCCTGGTGCCCGCACTTCCATTGTGCCCCAGGGGCGGCATATGATGCCAGTGGAATTGGCAATTGAAGTCAATTCCATATTGTTCGAGTTTTTAGAGGCGGCGGGTGGCTGAGAAATTTCAACTCTATATTGATGGCGTGTTTTGCGATGCCGATGATGGGGCGATGTTTGATAGCGTTGACCCTTCCACTGGCGCTGTGTGGGCGGTGATGCCCAAGGCCAGTGCTGCGGATACGGACCATGCGGTGCGGGCAGCACACGCCGCATTTTCGGCTGGGCCGTGGCCAGCGCTCACGGCAACGGCGCGGGGCAGGCTGCTTTACAAGCTGGCTGATCTGGTGGCGCGGGATTCTTCCATTATTGCGGATCTTGAGACGCGCGACACGGGCAAGGTGATTCGCGAGACAAAAGCCGTGACGGGCTATGTGGCCGAGTTCTATCGCTACTTCGCCGGGCTTGCCGACAAGATTGAGGGGGCGACGCTTCCCATCGACAAGCCGGATATGGAAGTCTCGACGCGGCGTGAACCCTTGGGTGTTGTGGCGGCGGTGGTGCCGTGGAACAGCCAAATGTTTCTGGCGGCCAACAAGCTTGGTCCAGCGCTTGCCGCGGGCAACACAGTGGTGATCAAGGCCTCGGAAGATGGGCCGGCGCCATTGCTGCATTTTGCCAAGCTCATCCACGAGGCGGGATTTCCCAAGGGTGTTGTGAATGTCATCACGGGCATGGGGGCTGACTGCGGCAGGGTTCTGACCTCGCATCCCCTGGTCGCGCGGGTTGCGTTCACGGGTGGGCCCGAAACCGCAAGGCATGTGGTTCGCAATGCGGCCGAGAATTTCGCAGTGACGACGCTGGAGCTTGGCGGAAAATCCCCGGTTGTTGTGTTTGATGACGCGAATTTGGATTCGGCGCTCAATGGCGTGATTGCGGGAATTTGGGGGGCTACCGGGCAATCCTGTGTGGCGGGTTCGCGGCTGCTGATCCATGAATCGGCGCATGATGATTTTGTGATGCGGCTGGCGAAGCGGGCAGGGGAGATCAATATTGGGCCGCCTCTCGACATGGCAACCGAGATGGGGCCGCTGGCAACATTGCGGCAACTGCGACGGGCGGAGAAACTGATTGCGGAGAGCGTTGCAGCGGGTGCCGTTGTGGTGACGGGTGGCAAGGCGCGTGGTGGGGCAGGATATTATTTTGAACCCACAATTTTGTTGGCGCCTTCTGCCGAATTGCCCTGTGTGCGCGAGGAATTTTTTGGTCCGGTTTTATCTGTGTTGAAATTCAAAACCGAGGACGAGGCCGTGGCTTTGGCCAATGGCACGGATTACGCCTTTGCAGCGGGCGTGTTCACCCAAAATCTGGGCCGCGCCCATCGCCTTGCGAAAAGCATCAGGGCTGGCGTTGTGTGGGTGAATACCTATCGCGCGGTTTCGCCCGTGGCGCCTTTTGGCGGCAATGGGCTGACGGGTTATGGGCGCGAAGGCGGGCTTGATGCCATACGCGACTATACGCGGACGAAATCGATCTGGATCAACACTTCGGATTTGCCGATGGCTGATCCCTTTGTCATGAGGTGACTATGAGAACGGCTTTGATAACGGGTGGCGCGCAAGGGGTCGGCGCTGCCGTGGCGCGGAAGTTTCTGGCTGATGGTTTTGTGGGTGTGCTGCTGGTTGACCGCAATCAGGACAAATTGTTGTGCATGCAAAAGGATCTCGGCAAAACAGCGGAAATTTACTGCGGTGACTTGCGTGACAACGCAACGCCTGCCGGCGCCGTAGCCAAGGCGATAAAGAGTTTTGGGCGCATTGATGTGGTGGTGAATGCGGCTGGTAATACGGAACGCTGCGGCATCCAAGATACTACGCCCGAGGCTTATGCGCGTCTGTTCGACGTCAATGTGAAAGCGCCACTATTCATGATGCAGGAAGCGGCCAGGCACATGGCGGCGGCGAAATCTGGCGTGATCATCAATGTGGCCAGCATGCTGGCCCATGGCGGTCCGCCAAATCTTGCGACCTATTCTGCATCCAAATCGGCGCTGATGACACTGTCCCGCAATGCCGCCAACACCTTCAAGCGCGACGGTGTCCGGGTGTTCTGCATCAATCTTGGCTGGACGCTGACGGATGGCGAGCATGAATTGCAAACCGGCTTTCACAAGATGCCACAGGACTGGGCCGAGAAAATTGGCGCGCGGATGCCGTTTGGCAGGCTGATCACGGCTGACGATGTGGCAGGCTTGTGCGCCTTCCTGGTCTCACCGCCGGCGCAGATGATGACCGGCGCCGTGATTGACTATGAACAGATGCCCGTCGGAACATTCGATGAGCATCCGGCGCTTAAGCCGTAAGATCGACCACAACGATTTCTGGCGGAATACTCCGACGCATAAGGGTTATGGAGCAGTCGGAGCCGCCTGATGAGATCGGATGGATGCGACGCCGCCAATCCATGTCAGCAAGCTCGTGTGGGTCATGTTTGCGCACTCGCAGCCTTCGCTTCCTGTAAGCTCCACTCTCGGAATGCCTTCACCATGGGTGCATCGGCGGTTTCGAGCGGCGAAATGATATAATAGGCAAATTGTGGTAGCGCCCTGAGAGATAGTTCGAAAGGCTTTACCAATCGTCCCGCTGCCAAATCATCGGCCACCAGATTGGAGTCACCGAGCGCTACGCCTTGGCCGTCAATGGCTGCTTGAACGGCGAGTGATGTTTGGCCGAAGTGAAGCCCACGCGTATCGTCAAAGTCATGGACGCCTGCGGCCTGCATCCGCATGCGCCAATTGGGCCATGGCAGGCCTTGCGCTTCCCAATCCAAGTGAATGAGCTGATGATGCAGAAGGTCACGAGGTGTGTTCAGCGGTTTGTCTTTGGTTATGAGGCGCGGGCTGCACACGGGAAAGACATGATCCTGAATCAGCAGATCAGAGCGCAAGCTTGGATATTTTCCTTCGCCAAACCGGATCGCCACATCAAGATCATCGCGGTCAAAATCGAGAACATTGGACGACACGTCTATGCGCACGTCGGCCCCTTCGACAGTGGCCAGAAAGCGATCCAGCCGTGGCACCAGCCATTTGGCGCCAATGGACGGCGAAGTGGAAATTTTCAACTGCTTTGCATTTTTCTGCTTACGGATTTTCTGCAGGGCGCGGGTGAGGGCCTCAAGCGATTCAATGGCAGCACCTTGCAGAATTTCACCTTCGCGGGTCAGACACATGGTGCGGCTGGTGCGCGCGAACAGCGAAGCGCCGATCTGGTCTTCCAGCTCTTTGATCTGGTGGCTGATGGCTGCGGGGGGTGACGCCGATATCCGCAGCAGCGCGGGTAAAGCTCAAATGCCGGGCTGCGGCATCAAAAGCCCGAAGGGAGCGAAGGCCAGGAAACAGGTTGAGCATGTCATATATTCAAATAATATTTGTCGATACATCAGTAATTAGTCGTTTGCCTGTGTAAATACAATATCGTATATTTATATTATCAATAATTGTTAACAAGCGTTAACCAATCATGACAAAGTTTCCAAGTCTTGCCGTTCGTCAATCGCAATACCGCAATGCGGCCCAACAATCAGTGACGGTTGGCGTACATTGTTTGCAGATTTCTCCAGATCTGAGCCCGAAGTCACCCTGATGTATGCGGATAAAAACACCATTCGGAACCAAAGCCGCCACTGGTTGATGTAGAGCTCGAGTATCCGCATTGATCTGGCGCGATTCCTTTTCGGCAAGCCGATTCCGGCTTGCCGGGAAGCGCGCTAGATGAGCAATCAAGTTTGGATGGATTGATATCAAACGCTTCGTCGCCCTTTCAGGCTGGGATGATTTAGGTGTAGGTCACTATTTCGACACTGGTAGTACGTCCAGAAGCGGTAGGTCATGTCTTTGCTAACAGGTAACCGGAACCACCCTGCAAAACCCACGCTTTTACTGGTTTTCCTTGGATTGTGCTGGGCGATTCGGTTGCTCGCCATCAAGCACACTGCAGATAGTGGCGCGAAAGTTCTCGACACTGTTTTGGTGGCAACGATCGCGATTGTGCTTTTGCTGTCGCTCGTCAACTTTGCGCGTTCAAAACCACCACCTTGCAATGGGGTGCATTTGAAATTTTATGGACTTGCCGGATTGTTTGGATTCGGCGTACCATTCTTGGTCGAGATTGCTATAGCCTCTCACTTACCAGCGCTGCTTTTTGTGATCATCGTAGCGACGGCACCGATTTGGACGTCGCTCATTTCGGCAATCACGCGTGTCGAAAACTTTGACGCAACACGTGCGCTTGGAACGCTTGTCGGATTTGTTGCTGTCATGACCGTCATCTTCGCAACGCGGGCTGACGGCCGAATAGATGGCACTTTGGTGCAACCAGTGTGGATCGGCGTTGCATTTACAATACCCCTGCTTTACGCTCTGTATTTGCTTTACATTGCCAACCGTTGGCCAGAAAATCTAGATAATCTGCAAGGTGCTCAAGGCCAAGCGACTGCGGCGCTCTTCATATTTTTTGGCTCTTGGTTGCTTTCAAAAAGTCAACTTAGCGACGTTGTGGGTCTTGCTCAGGAGTGGTCCATATGGGCCGTCGTAGCATCGGAGATCGCGGGACTGGTTCTGCTTTTCCAGATTGCGCGCATGCAAGGCGGAAGCTTTGTGTCTCAGGCCAACTATATTGCTGTCGTTGCTGGTGCCGTTCTTAGTACCATTTTTTTCGGACAGCAGTTCAAATGGGCGGTTGTTGTTGGGATCATTTTGCTGGTGATCTCGTCGTGGCTGTCAACGAGGAAGACGGAACGCTCAGCATGAAATATCAACTCAAAGCGATCAGACTCTAGCGACCCTTCCAGACAGGTTTGCGTTTTTCGGCGAAGGCCTTGGCGCCTTCGAGTTGGTCTTCGCTGGCGTAGAGTTTGTCCACTGTCGGCAGTTTGCGTTTGGTGACCATGTTGAAGGCTTGCTGGATAGGCAGGTGAAGTGTTTCCCGAAGCGTTTCCTTGATGGCGGCGAACACCAGGGGCGGGCCTTCCGCCAGCGTGGCTGCAATGGCGCGGGCCCTTGGCATCAATTGGGTGGCGGGGACAATTTCGTTAATGATGCCCCAGTGCTTGGCTTCGACTGCTGATATGCGGCGGCCAGTGAAAAGCATTTCCGTTGCAACTTGATAGGGGATGCGGCGGGGAAGCTTGATGGTTGCAGCGTCAGCCAGGGTGCCTGAGTTGATTTCGGGAAGGGCGAATGTCGCATGCTCGGCGGCGATGATGATGTCGGCTGAGATCATGATTTCAAATCCCCCGCCAAAGGCCAGGCCGTTCACGGCGGCAATGACGGGCTTGTTGAGGTTTGGCAATTCCTGCAACCCGCCGAAACCGCCCACGCCATAATCGGCATCGGGTGTTTCACCCTCGGCTGCGGCTTTCAAATCCCAGCCGGGGCAGAAAAATTTATCGCCTGCTGCGGTGAGGATGGCCACGCGCTGTTCGGGATCATCCCTGAAACTTGCGAAAATGTCGCCCATGATGCGGCTGGTTGCTGCATCGATGGCATTGGCCTTGGGGCGATCGATGGTGACTTCGAGAATGGCACCATTGCGCGACGTGAGGATTGGTGATGTCATGGATTATCTCTCCGCATACGGATTAAAGCGTCAACGGCTATGGCTCCATCGGCGAGCACGAGCAGCGGGTTCACATCCAGTTCTTCAATCTGGGCGCTATAGGATGCTGCAAAATTTGCAACGGCCGCAATGGATTCGATGACTGCCTGCTGGTCGCCTGACTTGCCGCGATAGCCTTCGACAAGTTTCCAAACCTTGAGGGAGCGCAGGGCGCGGGTGATTTCCTCGCGTGATGTGGGCAGCAGAAGTGCAGCAGAATCCTTCAGGAGTTCAGTGAGAATGCCACCTGCGCCAATGACCAGCGCCAAGCCGAATTGCGGATCGTTTTTCAAGCCGATGATGAGTTCAGCTACGGCACCCTTCACCATGCGCTCGACCAGCACTTCGGGTCCGAGGCTCATCATGGTGCGCGCTGCCGCCTCGGCTTCCGCTGGCGAATTGATGTTCAGCGCCACGCCACCGGCCTCGGTCTTGTGGGCGATGCTGGTGGACGATGTTTTGATGGTGACGGGGAAACCTATTTGCTGTGCGGCTTCGGCGGCGTCAGAGATTTTGCAGATTCTGCCTTCAGGCACGGACAGGCCAAAAAGCTTGAGCAGAGTCTTGGCGTCGAATTCACTGAGCGCATAAATTTCGCCTGCATTGGTTTGCTGGCGAAGGAGTTGGGGAATTTCTTGCGTCCGGGCCCAATTCTGGCCGATGAAACTGGCGGCTTCAAAAGTGGTGAGTGTGTCGTCCAGGCCCATCATGGGCGCGATGCCTTGATCCGCGAGTTCGGCTGCAAGGTCCAGCGGCATGCATTCCGGCAGGGAAGCTGTG
>VFJY01000156.1 GCA_009885825.1 Rhodobiaceae bacterium
ATCGCTGAAAGTCAAACAAGCCACCCGTCGGGTTCATAGGGTTGTAGAGCAGCTGGCTCTTAATCAGCGGGTCGTAGGTTCGAGTCCTACTGCGCCCACCAATAAAATAAATATCTTAATCTGTCTTTTTAGATCGCAAGCTTCGTCTTGGGGGACTCTCTGGGGGACTATTCAATTGAATGTGTTCGGCTTCTGTGACGCTGCTGGCTGCGTCCAATTGCAAGGTTCTTGCTGTGAATAGCCGCGCGTATCTTCAAGCTGCGATCTTTGAAAGTGTCAACATGCGGGTTTACGAAAGCAAGACCGGAAGATTGAGGTTCGCCTTGGCGAGCAAGACATAAGCCGCTTTTTGGGTGAATCCCCGCGTCCACCTGTCAACAGGCATTCAAACGGGACCCCTTATAGGCGTGCGAAAGGGGCTCTGACGCACTATCGATGATAGTACGCGCCGTAACTCAAACGGCCCGCACGCTGCGCTCACTGGCCAAAGAGGTCGAAAACTCTGGCCTCGGGCGACCCAGCATACAGGAGCGGAGCAGGTGCCCACTACTTCTCAAAGGGCTCTCCAAGCGAGGCGACGCCGTTCAGTTTCAGAAGGCGCTTGTCTGAGGAAATGATGCCGAGAACGATGATCGTCACGATGTAAGGTAGGCTTGTCAGAATTTGTGACGGCACAGCGACAGCCATGGCCTGTGCCGCAAGACCACCCAGCGACACCGCCCCGAACAGACAGGCGCCGAGGAATATGCGGCCAGTCATCCATGTGCCGAAAACAACCAAGGCAATTGCGATCCAACCGCGCCCGGCAATCATGCCGTCGGCCCAAAGCGGTGTGTAGACAGTTGATGCATAGGCTCCCGCGAAGCCGGCCATAAGACCGCCAAAAGCAACAGCAGCGAAACGGATGGCAATCACCGGATAACCGATAGCGCGGGCGGCCTTCGGGTTTTCACCAACTGCGCGAAGCACCAGCCCTGCCTTGGAGCGGCGCATGGCGATCCAGAGTGCAAGTGTGGCGGCGAGCGCCACCCAGACCACAATATCCTGCCGGAACAACCCACCAATCACAGCAACATCCGACAACCACGGCACGCCTAGCTTCTGAAGACCCTTAACCGTCAGGCTTTCATAGGACTTGCCGAAGAGTGCCGAGAGGCCTTCGCCAAGGATGCCTATGGCGAGACCCGCAGCCACCTGGTTTGCCCTCAGACCTACTGCCACACAGCCGAAGACCAGCGCAAGCATGGCACTCGCAAGCGCGGCCACCACGAAACCGAGCAAATGTCCGCCACCATTGTGAACAATTATAAATCCAATAGCAGCGCCAAGCGCCATCATGCCTTCGACGCCGAGATTGAGCACACCGGCACGCTCAGCGACGAGTTCGCCCAAGGCGGCAAGGAGGAAAGGGGTGGCGGCAGCCAGCATCCCCGCCAGTATGAATTCGATGGCGTTCATGGATTGCTTTGTTTCATCTAGAGGCCCAATCAAGTCGGTAACGGACAAAGGCGAGGGAAATCAGATAGGACAGCAGTACGCTTCCCAGGAACACCCGCACGGCAGCGATAGGCAGGCCGGCTGACACCATCGCATTGTCACCGCCGATATACAGCGCGGCCATCAGCAGCGCCGAGAAGATGATGCCGATCGGATGCAGGCCGCCCAGATAAGCCACAATAATAGCCGCATAGCCGTAGCCCGTAGAGATGGACCGCTGCAATTGGCCAAGCGGCCCAGCCACCTCAGCTGCGCCAGCAAGCCCCGCTGCGCCGCCGGCGATCAACAGCGCAAGCCAGATCGCCCTACTTTCCGAAAATCCAGCGTAGCCTGCGGCGCGGGGTGCCAGACCACCCACCTGCAATTTATACCCTTGAAAGCTACGTTGCATGAGAAGCCAGGCGACCAGTGACAGCACCAGGGTAATGAGCAATGAAACATTGACGCGGGTGCCGGGGATCAACGTCGGCACCAGCGCATCATACTGGAACATTACCGACTGCGGAAAGTTGAACCCCTCCGGATCTTTCCACGGGCCGACCAGCAGATAGTTCAGCACCTGCATTGCCACCAGGCTGAGCATCAGCGAAACCAGGATTTCATTGGCATTGAAGCGCACCCGCCAAAATGCGGTGATCGACGCCCAACAAGCCCCGCCAAGTGCTCCAAGCACCAGCATGGCCGGCCAGATCCATTGCCCCGTGGCCGCCGGAAACCAGATTGGAATGGCGGAAGCAAATATGGCGCCGAGAATGAATTGGCCCTCAGCACCGATGTTGAACACCTTGGCGCGGAACCCAATGGCCAGCCCTTGCGCGATCAGCATCAACGGTGACGCTTTCAGCAATACTTCCGAAAAGGACGCCCAGGACAGAAATGGCTCAATAAGCAAGGCATAGAACACGGCAACCGGATCACGTCCGATGGCCACATAGAGTGCGAGATTGAACAGGACAGCGACACCAAGAGCGATCAACGGGGCCAGGAACTTCATCGTCAGCGACGCACTCTCGCGGCGCACGAGAAGCGGATGACGGAATGTATATGAAGGGCTCACGCGACGGCTCCGGCTGGCCTGGCTTCGGCGCCTATCATGTAGCGGCCGATTTCTTCTGGCCGCGTTCCAGCGGTGACGAGGGGTTCGCTCAAAGTACCGCCTCTGAGCACCTGTATGAAATCTGCCAGTTCGAACAGTTCCTCGATTTCTTCCGATATAACGATGATGGCCATTCCCTCATTGCGCAAGGCCATCAGCCTTTGCCGAATGGCCGCCGCTGCACCGACATCAACACCCCATGTCGGCTGCGCCAGGAGCAGCAACTTGGGCGATAGCATGATTTCCCGGCCAACAATGAATTTCTGAAGGTTCCCACCTGAGAGTGAGCCAGCTTCGGAACCCGGCCCCGACGTGCGCACGTCAAAGGTGCGGATGCAACGCGCGGTGAATTCCTCGGCAGCATGCATGTCAACCATGCACCTGCGCAGTAGACCCAGCGGATGTGCCGTCAGCATGCTGTTGCGGGTGAGCGACATTTCGGGCACAGCGCCGCGTCCTATGCGGTCCTCCGGCACAAAGGCAAAGCCGAGGCGGCGGCGCTCTGCGGCGCCAAGATGGCCCGCCACCTCACCCATCATGTTGATCTGTTTTGCCTGCGACGCGGGCAACACCGTCTCGCCGGAAATGAGTGTCGTGAGTTCGCTCTGGCCATTGCCGGATATGCCAGCAATGCCTGCTATCTCGCCTGCGCGCACGGTCAGGTTGACATTGGAAAGAGGCATCGCAAAAGGATCGTCGGGCTGCCATGTGAGGCCCATCAGCTGCAGGCGCTTCTCGCCAGTTGGCATGGCCACCGCCGGAGATGTATGGGGCATGTCGCGGCCGATCATCATGCGTGCCAGATCGTGGGCGTCGTGCTCGCGCGGCACGGCGTTGCCTGTCACTCGGCCAGCGCGCAGTATCGTCGCGCGATCACAGATCGAGCGTATCTCTTCCAATTTGTGCGAAATAAAGAGCACCGAAACTCCACTGTCGCGCAGCCAGCGCAACGTGTCGAACAGATTTTCGATCGACTGTGGCGGCAGGACCGAAGTCGGTTCGTCCAGGATAAGCAGTTTCGGATTGGTCATAAGACAGCGGATGACTTCCACTCTCTGCCTCTCACCAACCGAGAGTGAATGGACATGCGCGAAGGGATCGACCTCGAGGCCAAAATCCTTTCCAAGCAACCGCATCCGATCGACCAACTCCGACTTGCGACCAGGAACCACCAGCGAAATGTTCTCGATGACAGTCAGCGTCTCGAACAGTGAGAAGTGCTGGAACACCATGCCAATGCCTTGCCGCCTCGCCTCGGCTGGCGAAGACAGGTGTACGGGCTGCCCCTGCCACATGATATCGCCAGCGTCAGGCCGCTCAACGCCATAGATCAGCTTCATGAGTGTCGATTTCCCCGCGCCGTTCTCGCCGAGTATGGCGTGAATCGACTGCGGCGCCACGTCCAGATCTATGCCCTGATTGGCATGGACCTGGCCGTAGCTCTTTGAAATACCCCTCAATGAGAGAAGCGGTGATGACATGTGCGGTGCCGCCGCCAATTACTTGGGCAGCGGCGTGACTACACCCTTCACATGCCAATCCATTGCAATGATTTGATCATCCGTCATCGTGGCCCCTGCAGCGACGCCTTCAGAGCCATCGGCCTTGGTGATTGGGCCCGTGAAGGGCGAGAAGCTGCCAGCGGCGATATTCGCTTCACTATCCTTGATGGCCGTCATTGTGCCGGCGGGAATGTCGGCGTTCCAATCAACTGTCGCCACCACTTTCTCGGCCACACCGAGAAATGCATTGGCGCCCTTGAAGGAGCCCGCAAGATGGGCATCCACCGAAGCCTTGAAGAACGGGGACCAGTCGGTTGCCACGCAGCCGAGGTATTTCTTCGGCGCGTATTTCACCATTGAGGAGTTGAGGTTGAAGGCATAGACGCCTTTCTCCTCGCACAACGAAATGACGGAAGGCGTGTCCTGGGCGTTGGAGAAAATCACATCACAATTCTGCGCCAGCAAGGCGCTGGCCGCTTCCTGTTCCTTGGCCGGGTCGAACCAGGTGTTGACCCAGACCACCGAGACCTCGATGTCGGGTCTGACCGCCTGGGCGCCGAGCGTGAAAGCGTTGACAGAGGTGATCAGTTCGGGGATTGCGAAGGCGGAAACCGAGCCAAGCTTGCCCGTCTTGGTAAGCGCGGCAGCGGCCATCCCCATGAGATATGTGCCCTGGAAATACTTGGCCGCGAAGGGCGAGAAATTCGGCGCAACCTTGAAGCCCGAAGCGTGTAGCACGGTAACATCGGGAAAGCGCTTTGCAATCTGCAGCCCGCCATTCTGATAGCCAAAAGATCCGGCAATCAGGAACTTGTTCCCGTCGGCGACGGTCTTGTTCATGATGCGGTCAGCGTCAGGACCTTCGGCAATGTTCTCGATGATCGTGACTTTCACCTTGTCGCCATAGGCAGCCTTGACCGGATCAAGTCCGGCGGCCAACGCATGGCCCCAGCCGACATCGCCGACCGGAGAGGGAATGACCAGGGCAATGCCCAGGGGTTCTTCACTGGCGTACACTGTCTGTCCGCCAATGGCGCTTGCAGCACCAGCTGCAGCGACGGTTTTCATCATGGTCCGGCGCGTAATCACTTTAGTCATGGTAGTTCCTCCCTTGTAAGCGTTTAAGTTTCAATCTTTGTTAGTGCGGTTTCGGCTTCGGCGAACATGCGAGCCTCGTCGAGACCGGGGAATTGACCGTCGGCCCAAACGACGCGTCCGTTGATCATCGTCATGTCCGTGGGCATCCCCACGCCAAGCTTTGCGAGCAAGCTGAGCGGATCGTGGCGCGTGCCCACATAATCCATGCGCCGCGTATCGATGGCGAATAGATCAGCAGCCATGCCTGGCGCCAGACGGCCCAGATCGCCGCGTCCGAGCAGGCTTGCTCCACCCTTTGTTCCGTAGTCAAGGAAATCGGAGGGAGGCGGAACAGGCTGGCTGCGCGTCGAAGCGACCAGGCATTGCAGCATGTAGGCGGAATGAACGCAATGCATCAAGTTGGAATTATCGTTGGAGGCAGCGCCGTCACAGCCGAGGCCCACCCGGACGCCAAGTGCCGACATGGCTGGAATATCGGTGATTTCGGCGCCTACCAGATAGACAGGCTCCGGACAGTGGGAAACACCCGTTCCGCTTGCCGCCAGCTTGCCAAGTTCCCCGTGGTTCAGTTCCCAGCAATGGGCATAGAAGGTATCTGGGCCTGCAAACCCCATGCCTTCGCAATAGTCCACTGTACGCATGCCGTGGCGCGCCATGATCACCGGGCTTTCGCCCTCGCCAACGTGGGTATGCAGGAAAACACCGCGATCTCTGGCCAATGCGGCTGATTCAACGAAGGTTTCCCGGTAGCAATTGACCGGCTGGCATGGCGCAACAACCACCTGCCGCATCGAAAGGGGTGAAGCGTCGTGATACGTATCAATCAATCGTTCGCAATCGGCAATGAATTCGTCGGTCGTTTCCAGCATCTCGTCTGGAATTGTCGAGCCTTCGGATTTCGGCAAAGTGTTGCCGCCACGCCCGGCATGGAAACGCATGCCGAGAAGTTCGGCAGCTTCAAACTGTCTGTCGATCAACCGTTTCCCCGCATGGCGGGGAAAGCAGTATTGATGGTCAAACGCCGTTGTGCAGCCATGCTTGATGAGTTCCGCCATCGCAGTGACGGAAGAATGGTAGAAACAATCCTCGGTGAGGCGCGAGAAGATGGGATAGATCCGATCCAGCCATTCGATGACGGACAGCTTCGTCCAGTCGAGGTCAGCGCGGTTGCGCACGAAACACTGAAAGAAATGGTGGTGGGTGTTGACCAGTCCCGGATAGATGAACCAGCCCGCAGCATCACGGATTTTGGTGCCATCTGGAAGGGGACCTTCAGAAAGGCCCGGTCCAATGGCACGGATGATTGGTCCTTCAGTCAGCACATCGGCATTGCGCAATACACGCGCGCCGCTTCCGTCATCGGCAATCACGGCAGCGCAACCCCTGAACAGATAGCCAGCCATGCTAGGCTCCTTGCTCGGGACGCACGGGGGCTGGCCGCAATTCGTGCAGGCGATGAATGCCGGGCATTTCGATGAAATGTTGAAGGGCGCGAATGGCGCGCTGCCAGAGGCGGATGGATGGATAGGGTTCGAGCGAAATGCCGCCATCAGGTGCCAGCGCAACATAGGGAAAACAGGCAATATCGGCGATGGTCGGGTGATCACAAACAAGAAACTCAACGTCACTTAGGCGTTGTTCCGTCAGCGCCGCCTCCAGTTCGCGTAATGCCTGTTTACCGGCCGATTGAAGCCCACGGATGTCGCCGGGGCGAAGCAGCATCTCGTGGAGCCGCGCACTTCCCAGAGTGGCTGTTAACCGGTGCGAGAAGGAGAGCCACTGCTGGATGCGGGCACCTTCCCGGGCACTGCCATCTCCCAACCACTCCGGTGCGGCTCTGGATGCAATGTAAACGAGCATGGCCGACGATTCTGTGAGCAGTACGTCGTCGTCTTCCAGGATCGGAATGGCACCCGCTGGATTGAGTGCCAGAAGCTCCGGTCCGCGGTGCTCGCCGCCGGGGTGAAAATCCACAGGGCGCAAAGTCAATTCGACTCCCACCAGCGCCGCCAGAAGGCGGATCTTGTAACAACTGGGAGAAAGCACATAGTCGTAGAGCTTCATTGCGCCACCAATTGTGCGCCGTAGGTGTAGTTGTGCCGTTTCAACCACCGTCGGTAGGCGACCGACGTCATGTCGGCACGGGTTGGAATTTCCATTGCAGGATCAAGCGGCAACAGGCGTGGCATCTGGTTTTCCAGGATCGAACGGTCTTGCAGGAAAATCAACTGCTGGAAATGGATGAGATCGACCATTGGCGTCGTGTCGTCAAAAAGTGCCATCCACGGCCAGACATCGCAAAGCTCCTCACCGAGCGGTTGCACGAAAAGCGTGATGACATCCCATTCGCCCGGCCGCGGCGGGCAGGTCTTGTAGAGTATGGAACAGGTCGGCGCCGGCACCCGGTACATGTATTCAGTCGTGATGCCGCCCTCGGCCGACTTCGCTGCCTGCGGCTGGTAAAAATGAATCTTGGTCGCCCATACCTCGTCTTCGCGCTCGCGGATTTCGACCTCGTAGCGCTGCACTTCCGTATGCGGTTCGGCGCCGAGAATGTCCGTGTGTACGAAGGGGAAATGAGCAATATCGAGAAAATTCTCCACGGCGCGCAACGGCGAGCAGCGCACGCGCACGACCCCTACATCAACAAACCTGCGCCCCGGTTGGTAAGCTTCGGGAATTGCAAACAAGTCCTTTTTTGGCTCGCCGAGTGACGTCCAGACATGGCCGAAACGGCTGATGACCGGAAACCTGCGTGACTGCGCCGTCACCAGCGGTTCACCGCCGTTTCCCAGCGCGACATGGACCGGTTGGCCCATCAGCATCGTATCCTGCCCGGTCGTACTAAGCTTGCTCACCAATCCGACGGGATACCATTCGTCGATCATCGGTTGACGCGTCATGCCGCTGCACTTTCCGGAGACATCGCCTCGGCCATGCGGCGAAACGCTTCCGCTGCCCGCGAAGCGGCAATACGGTCTTCGCACGTAGAATCCGCCGCCACAAGAACATGGGCCAGGAGTTGCGGGCCGGCGAGAGGAGCCAGGGCCATGTGGATCCGCACGCCGTCTATCGTGGCGGCGAGCAGGCCCTTGCCATCGGCCACGGCCCGCGCGGCGGCTTCCAAGGCCGCGAGGCTCGCCTCAATCGTCAGCGAGCGAACCGGCACCAAGCCGTGGAAATCCGGTGGCGGCGATTTCGGATTGCTGTCGCAAACCCACACTATGCCCCCGGCCTCCAGAACTGCCTTGTTTTGGCTGTTGATCGTTGCAGGCGGTGTCATATCGGGATGGGCCGGAATGCGGACGCAGCCGCCATCAGGTCCAAAGCTCCAACCATGGTAGATGCAGGAAAGGTTTTCGCCGCGCACAAAACCGTGGGAAAGGCGCATACCCCTGTGCGGGCAGCGGTTGCTACTCGCCGCGATATGACCGGCAGCGCTGCGCCAAAGGGCTAATTCAAGACCAGGGAGCCAGCCGGGTGACACCGTTGCTGCGGGAACATCGACCGACAATGCCACAGGAACCCACTGACAAAGCGCGTTCGGAAACATCCCCTCAATCTTCCATGCAAGCGTTGCCAAGTCCATACCCGCAGTCAATCTTGCACAAACATGTGGTGTGCACAAGCATGCCGGGATCCGGCAATCGAGCCACGGGAGCCATGCTTCAGCCGTCTAGCGGTTGGTCAGGCGGACACGGCTGATACTCTCCACCCAGACCTCGGCGGGCCCGAGGAGACAGCCTACTTCCAGCGCGTCAAGCATTTCCTCGAACCCTTCCGCTTCCACTTCCACACGGCCCGCAGCCCCCCGGCAGACAACATGCTTCAGCCCGAGTTTGAATCCGTGGCGTTCGATCCACGGTACAAAAGTGGATGCACCGACATCACCCTCGATCACATACTTCTCGCGTGTTGCACCTCTAATCAATGCTTTCATGAACCTATTTCTTCAAGAAGGGGATTGACCATCTTGCATTCCTGCGGTTGCACCTAGGCCGTTTCCCCCGCACCCTGCACGGACGCGGCATGGGGTCCTTTATCGACATTAGCCTCGTTGATCCCTGTGTCCAGCCCCTCACAGGTTCCGGTGTTGTCAGGCTGAGACGCATTTATGTAATTTTTGGTGACTTCAGCACCCGCATTTGCTGTGATTGACTTGCCCTGTGAAAACGCTTTGAGCAATGACCCCACCTCTCGTCTTACGTAACGCGTTGTAGTTATGAGACAATAATTGATTTGGGTGGGGTCACGTTTCGCGTCCAACGATAACCCCATTCAATTGGCCGATAGTCATTCAAAAACAATCGATTAGATCGTTTTCCAGAGGGGGTCATTGTTGGGCGC
>VFJY01000016.1 GCA_009885825.1 Rhodobiaceae bacterium
AATCAAATCGTCGAGGTAGCCGATGACAGGGTTGAAGTCGGGTATCAGGTCAATTGGACTGAGCGCATAAGCAGAGACCGCGCCAGCAACTACCTTGGCATACCATGGCACTCGGGAATCTTGGGCAGCTATCCAGAGTGCCACTACATCACGCTTCAAGCGCTTAGCCCAAGCTCTGAATGTGGACATCGACATCTAGGCGAGTTGCCCGGCATAGGGTTGGCAAGGCGTCGAATAGAGGTTGCACATAGCTAATATTTGCGCCGCAACTTCTTTCACCGCAACTCTCGCGCCCGATGGAATCGCGGGCTTGACTTCGTTCCTATTTCGTTCTTTTCTTCCCAGTCATGAAACTGCGCGAAGCACTTACGAAAAGCATCAAACTTAAATGCCAGCGCTGCACCGCAGAGCAGCCCGCCTATGTCCACCTCTGGATAGAGGAGCTTGGGCCGGACGCACTGATGAAAGACGCCCTCAAAACCGCACCCTGCTTCTTTTGCAAGAGCAAAGGCGACCTGTTGATTTTGCACATGGGGACATAGCAATTGGAAAACCCCCGCTTATAGGCTCGCAAGCTGGCCCGCTCTGGAGTGAGTTTTGCAGGATTTGCCCACTCCAATTGTCTTGGCGTCAATTTTGGTGTTGAATTACCTCTTGTAAAGGACGGTACAAAAGCATCATGGGCACGGCCATTCAATTGGGGGTCATGTTTGCCCCTTCGCGGACTTGCCACCGGAGATTTGATTTCCTAGTCTGCTGAGCGGAAACGGGCGCGCCGGGAAGAACAGGGAAACGACCATGATTTCTCAAGTCAAAGCGTTGAAGCGCAACGGCCAGGCTTTTCCAGTGTCACGCCTGTTCGACAGCGTTCCGGATGCGACGCGCGAATTGTTGTTGAGCGCCTCCCAAGCGATACCCCTGAAGAATGGGCAAACATTGTTTCAAAGGGGTGATGCCGGGGGAACAATGTACATTGTCCAGTCTGGCCGGATCGAGATATCCATGATGACGGAAACCGGCAAGAAGGTTTCGTTCAATCTCATTGGTGCCGGTCAGTGCTTCGGCGAAATCAGCATGGTGGACCAGCGGCCAAGAACAGCTTCGGCGCTCGCGCTTGAGCCGGCAAGCCTCATCGCGGTACGGCGAGCGGCGTTTTTTGATGCCATTGGGCATTGCCCCAGGCTGGGGCTGAACCTGATGGAGATATTGTGTGAGCGCCTTCGGTGGGTGAGTGACTCGGTGGAGGAATACGCTGTCTACTCATTGCAGCGCCGCATCGCGCGCCGCCTCCTGGTTCTCCATAGGAATTTTGCGAAGAGCGATGGCTTAATCGAAATTGCCCAAAGTGACCTTGCTGACTTTGCCGGCGCCACCCGTGAGGCTACGAACAAGATCCTGATTGAATGGAAGAATGACGGGACGATTGGCTTGGGAAGGTGCAAAATTACTGTCGTGAACTTGGCGAAGCTTGACCGCCTCGCATTCTGGGACGAATGAGGTTCCCAGCAAGTCTGGCCGGGTTGACAGAGGCGAAACTGTGCGGAACAGTGCATAAGGCAAGAAAATAATTGCCATTTGATGTTTGGAACGAGTCAGAGGTGTATTCGAAATGTCGGCGCAAGAGGGTCCAAGGCCGCCAGCAACAGTGTTCGATGCGGAAGCGCCGCCCCCATTTGGCGAGAAATCGAGAGGCGTCGGCGAACGCCAGATTTTGACTGCGCTAAGCTACGACCTCGTGGGGTCGACCGGTCTCCTGGAAAGCCTCGACATAGAAGACTATCAGGAGTTGATTTCGGATTTCCAACAAGCCGCTAAGCAAGCCATCGAGTCAAATAGCGGCATGCTGCGCGACATGACCGGCGACGGTGGACTGGCGCTTTTCCCTATGGAAATGGATCCAAAAGACGCCGCCGCATTGGCCATAAACGCCGGACTTGAGATCATTGCTTCTTGCCGCCGGGTCGGTCGGAAAAAAAATGGCGCAGAACTTCAAATACGCGTTGGCATCGCAACGTCGCTCTTCCTGATAAACGACGGAGATAGTCCTGATGCACCCAGCAAGATTACAGGAGCCGCGCTGGTTACGGCGACCCGTTTGCAGGAGTTGGCTGGTCCGGATACGGTAACGGTGTCGCATGATACCCGGCTGCTGGTGGCCAGGTCTTATGATTTCGCTTCGCAGGGCGAGCATATCTTCAAAGGGTTTTCCGAGCCTCAGCAAGTGTGGCGCGCGAAGCGTCCCAGGCGAACGGTCGACCGCTTCTTCGCCTTTGGTCGGTTAAGCGGCCCGCTGGTTAATCGCAAAGACGAGCTTCAAGCGATGGCCGCATGCTGGTCGAAAGTTGTCCGTGGTCAAGGCCAGGTCTTGCTCTTCGATGGGGAGGCCGGCATCGGCAAGTCGCGTCTCGTGCACGAAATTCGCAACGCCACACGCTTTCAACGCGCCAGGTTGCTGCTCTTTCAGTGCCTGCCAGGTGGTTCAAGGTCCACCTTGCACCCCCTTCTAAGTGGGATATCCAGGGACGACGGCGAAACCGCAAGGGGGCCCAGCGCTTCAATTGTCAATCAGCTGTTTCGGGAAAAAAGTATCACCGACAGCGAAGCGATTGACGTTTTTTCCTTTTTGCTTGGTGTGGAAGGAGCAGGAGGAAGCCTGCGTGAAGTCGATCTTCAAGTCATTCGAGAGCGAACGAACTGGGCTGTCCGCCGTTGCCTTGAGCAGCTTTGTGTCGCGGGGCCTGTGATCATAGTGCTGGAGGACATTCACTGGAGCGATTTCACAACCCGGCAACTTTTGACCGAAGCCGCACAAAACGTCGCTAAACATCCTGTTATGCTGGTGTTGACTTCGCGGCTGATGTCAGTCGTGAGTTGGCTCAACACGCCAAACCTCAATCATGTCAGCTTGCAACCTCTTGGACCACAGGCAACCCAGCAGGCAATCATGTCAAGACTGTCAGCTGACGCATATGCGATGCTTGATCTCATCGAGCGGGTTTCCGGCGGCTTGCCATTGTTCATTGAAGAAATTTGCCAATGGGCGACTGAGAATATTCAGTCGGCGCGGGAAGAACTTTCCAGCAATCGCAATTTGGGCAAATCGTCTGCCTTTGAAACAGTTGTCAAGGCAAGACTGAACGCCATGGGTTCCGTCGCTAGAATCGCCGAGGCCGCCTCGGCGGTCGGTGACCGGTTCAGCCTGCCGCTACTTTGCGAGTTGCTGCCGGACGCTGACACGGCCACAATCCAGTCGGCATTTGACGAACTCGTCAAGGCGGGATTGTTGACTCAAGTAAGTTATTCGAATCCGGATATCTATGGTTTCTGCCATGCTCTCGTTCAGGAAACAATTTACAGGGGCCTGCTGCGAACTCCGCGACGCGAGTATCATCGGCTGATATTCGGCGCTATAAAAAAAAATAGGAATATTGCATCGTGGATCAGAACTGCTGCCCTGGCTGAACATGCGGAACGCGCAGAGTTGATCGATGATGCGATTCAACAGTTTGTAGCCGCAGGTCATGAGAGTGCCGCCCGGTCGGCCGTCGCCGAAGCCCGCCAAATTCTCGAACACGCTTTGGTGTTAACCGAGCGGGTAAGCAACACCGATATGAAAGAGGTATTGCAGCTCTCTGCAATGAGCGCGCTTGGCCCGGTCCTCACCACCAGCGAGGGGCCTGGTTCGCCACCAGCCAGAAAACTCTATGAAGATGGCGTCGAAATCGCCCGGCGTCGTCCCATGTCAGAGCGGGCCCGATGGTTTCCGATCTTCTGGGGTTGGTGGTTCACAGGCACCGACGTCAATGGCGAGAGAGCCCATGCCTTGCTGGAAGATATCAAGCATGTGGATGATTCCGAGGCGCAGCTTCAAGCCCGGCATTGTGTCTGGGCGATCGATTTCTATCTTGGCCTGCATGAAAACTGCATCGCTGCCGTTGATGAGGGGCTTCCACTCTATAAAGTCCAGCCTGGATCGCCGAGTCAAACGCTCTATGGTGGCCATGACACGAAGGTTTGCGGTCTCGCCCATCGCGGCCTGGCGCTATGGTTCAATGGGAAGCCGGCAAGCGCCCTTCATTCCATGCGCGAGGCCAAAGCATGGGCTCTGCAGGGTGGTCATGTGGGGAGTATTGCCCATGCCTTTAACAATGCCGCGATGCTATGCAGCTATCGGAGAGACTTCACTTCACTCCGTGGCGAGCTAGCCGCCATCCGCGAGCTTACCGGTGAATACCAGCTTCCCACACTGGAGGCGACGGCACAAATTCTTGAAGGATGGTGTGAAGCCATGGCCGGCGACGCCGAGCGGGGCCGCGACATGATCCGGGCTGGGCTGGTAAAGCACTCGAAACTGCAGACACCTGAGGACTATCCAGTCTATTGCTGTATGCTTGCAGAGGCAATGGTCAGAACCGGCGATCTTGATGAAGGGTTGGGCCTTTTGGCGTCCGCCAGCGAAACCGCCGAGAGTTCCGGTCATCGCTACTGGCTTAGCGAAGTCCATCGCCGTTTGGCTCGCCTCAGATTCTTACGGGGCCGTTCGAAAGATGATGTTGTTGAAGCGCTTGCCAGAAGCCTGGCATTTGCCGCCGAGCAGAAATCTGTCCCGGTATTGCTTGCTGCATACGCTGATCTTAAAGCATCGCGATTGTCACCGGATTTGGTGCGTCAATACAGCGGCGAAGTCGCGGAAGCGACTGCCCGAACCGAACCCGGCGCCCCGCTTTTTGTCAATGTGGAAGCAGCGATGACGGCGGGAAACACGCGGTGAACCCCGGCGCAGAAAACAGCTCGCATCCTTGTCAATATTTGCGCCACGGACCCTCACCCGAAGAAGCACTGGCCCGACTGCTGAAAGTAAAAAGCCAGCTCGGCATAACGCGTGTCGCGGATATTACCGGTCTCGACATTGCCGGCATTCCGGCCGTTCAGGCGGTGAGGCCTTTATCGCGTTCCAACCTTGTGTCCCAGGGCAAGGGCAAGACGCTAGCCGATGCGACCATTTCCACGATTCTTGAATCCTCTGAAACTTTTTTTGCCGAGAGGCTGGATCATTTCAAAGTAACAATCGCATCCGCCCGGGAGCTCGCAGTTCAGCCGGATCATTTTGCTCGCCATATGCTGGACGATGTGCCGGTTGAATGGCGGGATTGGCAGACCGCATGGACAGAGGCCACAAACCGGATGACAGGCAAACCGGACATAGTGCCATTTGAATTTGTCCACACCGCCTATGCAGTGCCCCCATATCAATATGACGGCATCTTTCGAGCGTCGACCACAGGGCTTGCGGTATCGTTTGACGAGCGAGATGGGGTTGTGCATGGTGTCTTGGAATGCATCGAGCGCGACGCGATTGCCAGGGCCTTGGATACGCACGGGTTTTTTCAGCGTCAGCGGATTGACCTTGCATCGATCGATCACCCCGCAGTTTTGGAACTGCTTGCGACATTGGCGAGCAAGGGATTTTTGCTGGGTCTATGGCTTGCTCCGTCGCCAGTTGGAATCCCGGTGATATGGTGCCATCTGATGGAGGACCGGCCACCAGAAACGGCATTGCTTTGTCATCCCGCTGAGGGCTCTGCCGCGAGTGAAGACCTGGCGGCGGCGATGCTTTGTGCCATTTATGAAGCGGCCCAGTCTCGATTGACGGCGATCTCGGGCGCCCGGGATGATTTTTCTCGCCACCGCTACCCAAAATATCCCGATTGGCAAAAGATTGCAGCCCATCGACGGCTGCTGTCGGAAGGTCCGAAGGAGCTGGAATTTGGCGCATTTGCGGAAGCCGCACCCAGCGCTGAAACTGCGCCCCTGGATCGGCTGTTGCGGAAACTGGCAAGCGCGGGGATTGAGCATGTCTACCAGATTACAATTGATACCCACCCGGTTCCAGATTTGGCCGCTGTGAAGATTATCATTCCGCAACTGCTGCCGCTTGCCGAAAGCTGATGCCCTCGCGTCCCAAATTGGTTTTTTGCGGACCCAGTCTTCCCCCGGAGGATCGAACATCCACGCCTGATTTGATCTTTCTGCCGCCGGCGGCCCAGGGCAGCATGCTGAATGCCGTGCAGACCTACAACCCCCGTGCAATTTTGCTTATCGATGGGGTGTTTCAGTCGGAACCCTCGGTGAGACACAAGGAAATTCTCTGGATCTTGAGTCAGGAAATCGCTGTAATCGGCGCTTCCAGCATGGGAGCCCTTCGTGCCGCAGAACTCTATCCTCATATGCAAGGCATCGGCCTGATCTATCGGTGGTATCGCCGTTACCTGCTGACACCCGATGACGCTGTGGCTGTATTGCATGGTCCAGCCGAAATCGGATTTGCCCCATTGACTTCAGCGCTCCTGGATTTGCGCATGACCATTCGCGCCGCGTGGCGAAAAAAAATTATTTCAAGAGAGCTCGGTCGCGATCTTGAGATGGTGGCTGCCGCTCTCAATTTCCGCGACAGGACGCTGGACCAGCTCACAAAAAAAGCTCAGCCAGAGAAAACAGAGGCCGATTGGCGTGCGTGCCAATCCGTGTTGTCGGGCGTGTTTGTCCAGCAAAAGCGGCTGGACGCGCTGGCAGCGCTGCGGGTTCTGCTCTCTGGGAATTATGCCCAGCCAAGCGCCATGCCAATGTTTGAAATGACGCGGGTTTTCGAACAAGAATTTCGCGATCTGCGGTCAACGCGTCGTTCCTTGACGGGAAATGGCCTGTAACCTACAGTCGGCCACTCAATTATAAGGGTTGAGGCGATGTTTGGTTCCGCCCAATTGGCCGCAGATGAACAGATCGAGGAAACATTCCTGTCGGTAGGGACCCGTTTTCTGATATTTCCGCAAGTGCCGCATCTTTCCAACTATGGCACGCCTGAAACAGTCTGGATATCAACACCGCCTGAAAAACTGCGCGCCGGGCCGTCTGACCATCGCATCTATGTCAGTGATCCGCTTCTTGACAAAGAGCCTTACGAATACCCGAACCTGCCGCCCTATGTCGGCGATGTTTACCCGCCAGCCGAAGCCAGCTTCGATGGGCACTTTGACGCGATACCGATTCAGTCACGCCAATTCCTCGCCGCTCACGCCTTTGCTTGCGCAAGCCGCGTTCTTGATGTCTGGGAAAGCTATATCGGCCATCCCATTGTGTGGCATTTCGCGGAAACCTATGAACGGCTGGAAATCATCCCGTATCTTGAGTGGGACAATGCGCAGTCGGGCTATGGCTATTTGGAACTTGGCCAAGATATCGGAACGGATAGCAACAGTCACCCCTACGCGCTCAACTTCGATGTCATCGCCCATGAAATCGGCCATTCCATCCTGTTTTCTCAGGTGGGATTTCCGTCCGTATTTCGGCCTGGCGGATATTTCACGCCCTTTCATGAGGCGAATGCGGACCTGATCTCGCTATTGTCCTTCATGCACTTTGACAGTGGGCTTGACCGGTTGCTGCGTCACTGCGGCGGCAATCTTCTGGTCTTGAATGAGTTGAACCGGATAGCCGAGCTTTCAGGTGACCGGCAAATAAGGCTGGCAAGCAATTCGCGCCGTTTCTCCGAAGTATCTGCGGAAGACCACGATCAATCGCGGCCATTCACAGGCGCGGTATTTGATACATTGGTTGACAGCTATCACACAAGACTGGTGCGGGAAGGACTGGCCGACGAAAAGCTGATGAACATCGACGTCAAGGGCATAGACGGCGATACACTCCGCCGCGTCTCGGAGTTCACGACGCGCGCCTTCCGGGCCCGGCCTTTTCTATTCAAGAGCGCGCTTGTCCAGGCGCGAGACGAAGTGGCCATGGCGCTTGCCCGCTCGTGGCGCGGCATCAACGCAGATGACCTGGCATTCGACACCTGTTCAATAGCGCTGATCGAAGCGGGCCATCAGGTAGATCCGGCGCTGGCGCGGAGACTGGAAATCAATCTCGCTTGGCGGGAGCTGCTCTGAATTACACCAACCCAAAACATCGGAGGATACCATGAGCGACCAATATCACCGGCCGACACTGACGTTCCCAAGCGGGGCCTACAATGCGTCCCAAGTACGGCTTTATGGAATTGCCCCCAAAAACAAGATGGGAATTGTCTATCCAAGAAAGAATAAAGACTTGAGCAGTCGAACCCAGTTCAGTGATGTCAAACTGGACGTTGGCATCAGACCTGCGAACGACAGGGACGACGAAAGCAATAAAGCGAAAGCCATTGAAGTATTGACCAAGCTTGGACACCAAGAAGACATGAACGACGCGGAGGTGTTCGAGCAAATCGTAAAAGACCGCTCGTTACTAGCGCAAGATTTTCCTATGGTATTTTTCTCTCAAGTCTCCATAGAAACCAAACGGCTCGGCGCAGTTGCGCTTACAGCTTCGATATCACTCAACCAAGCAATCGAATCGAATAGAATTATCTCGTGCGGTATCATTGTGGGTTACGCCTACGAAGGCCAGACGTATGATCTTCCGAGGCCAAAAATCATGATCATTCCCACCCTGCCGGAGGCAAGAATGCCGAAGGACGACTCAGGTTATGACGTCAAGGAATCAGAAGGCTACGCTGTTTGGATCGTCGACAAACTGGATGAGTGCGTTGAGTTTGAGATGAACCAGGGATTTGTCGAGCAACTTGTGCTTGACGCCAACCTGCCGGGAAAGCGCGCGCCAAACATGTATGCCGGCCGTATGCAACTTGCCCATCGCAGCGGACGTTTGTCGGAATAGGAGTTTTGCAAAGAGGCAATATCCCGTC
Organism: Rhodobiaceae bacterium; assembly: GCA_009885825.1. Taxonomy (GTDB): domain Bacteria; phylum Pseudomonadota; class Alphaproteobacteria; order Rhizobiales; family Aestuariivirgaceae; genus Aestuariivirga. The sequence goes on from VFJY01000016.1 coordinate 8,741, forward strand.
CCTGGATGGGATCCGTTGGGAGTTGACGGTGCAGGCCCATTGGCATTGGGCAGCCCATCATCGCTCTTGAACAAGGTTGTGCTATAATGTGGGAAAATGCCTCAAATTATCACCAAGCCTCCAAATTTCAGCATTTTGAAATTTGGCTGCGGTCACTCGCACAGGCAATCGGCGAGTTCGGCAAAGCCCCGAGCGCCGGGGTTGCGGGTGATCCATTGGGGCGAGGCCTTCAGGACATTCTTGAAAAGCAGGATGTTGGCCACGCCTGCGGAGTTGGGGAAATAGCCGAACATGGGCGCGTCGTTGGGACTGTCGCCGACGAAGACGACAGCCTCCCGGTCCGCCTCCGCATCAATGCCAAATTCGGCGGCCAGCATGCGGAGGCTGGTTGTCAGCTTGTCATAGCCGCCAAACCAGCCATTGACATGAATGGAGGAAATCTTCGCGATTGCTCCATGGGCTTCGAAAATTTCAACGATAAGGTTCACCGCCGCCGGGCTTAGCGGCGTTACATCCTCGGCGAAATCAATGGCGAGATCGGCCTCGCGGTAGGCCTGGTCGCTGGCAATCGCCGAACCGGGGACTTCGGCGAGTATCGCTGCCCGCAGGACATCAAGCCTTTGGCGGTCAAGGGTGCGCTCGTCCACCGGTTTCACATAGCTGCGGATCATGCGGCGCGCCGTGTTGTCGTAACGGAAGTAGAAGGCGCCGTTCTCGCCAACAACTCCGTCCACCGGCCATTGCCTGGCAATCAGATCACACCAGCCCGCCGGGCGGCCGGTCACGGGAACAACAATAAAACCCTTCGTCCTGAGCCGTTCCAGCGCTTGATAGGCAACGGCGGGCAAGCGGCCCCCATCGGTCAATGTGTCATCAATGTCCGTCAGCACAACGCGCACCCGGCGCCGGACGGCAGATGTGAATTGTTCGAGGGGTTGAAATATGGGTCGGGCGCCAGATTTCTGTTGCATCGCCTGTGTTTCCAAATTCATCATTGACAGGGCCGTTCATCCATTCTTTACTCGCCTGAACACTTGTCGTCAAAAAAAACAAAAGTTCAGATGGGAGAATGGCGCGTGATTGGTGATCGCAACAGCGTGGTCCTCTGCGTGGCGCACAGGCGGCCATGAAGGTTGCGCGAGCCCAGGCGAGATGGCTGCCAAGTTGGCTGACCTCCGAGCATCCGCTGCCATGGTTGTTGCCGGCATCGGCCCTGATGGTTGTCTTTGGCATCTATCCGCTGTTCTATGCGTTGTGGCTTTCGTTGCACCGCAAACATCCTGTCACGCGGAAACTCCTGTTTTCACCGGATTACAACTGGACCAAGGTTTTTGGCGATGACCGGGTATGGAACGCGCTGTTCAACACGCTCATTTACACAAGCATTGCCCTGGTTTTTCAGCTCGTGCTGGGCATGTTGATCGCCTTGCTCCTTGATACCGACCGAAAAGGCTACGGCCTGATGCGGGCCCTGATGACGCTGCCGCTGGTGGTGCCGCCCGCGGTCACGGCGATGATGTTCCTGCTCATGCTCAATGGTTCTTTTGGTGTGCTGAGTGCCGGGCTCTATGCGCTTGGCATCTTGCCAGAGAATCATTCGATCCTGGCACAAAGTTCAACGGCAATGGCAGGTGTATTATTGGCGGAAATCTGGCAATGGACGCCATTCATGGTGCTGATCATGCTGGCAGGGCTGCGATCACTCCCGAAAGAGCCATTTGAAGCCGCCGCAATTGACGGGGCAACACCGGTCCAGGCTTTCATCAAGCTCACACTGCCAATGATGTCAAAAGTGATAGCCATTGCCGTGCTCATCCGTGGCATCGATCTTTTCAGGGCCTTTGATTATGTAAAGGTAATGACCGATTCAGGCCCCGGCACGGCCACTGAAACCCTGACCTCCTATGCTGGACGAATCTATTTTGGCACGGCGGATTTTCCCTATGCCTCGACCATCGCATTGTTGACGCTGATTCTTGTCATCGGGGTGTCAACGGCCTTCATGCGGCTGTTCCAGGTGAAGCTCTGATGGAAATATCAAGGCCATGGCGCGTTGCGCGCGATTTTCTCGCGGTGTTTGTGACCGGCATCTTCATGTTCCCCATGTTCTGGTGGGCTTTGACTTCGGTCAAGCCAATGTATGCAATTTTTGACAAGGACAAGATTGTATGGTTCGACTTCACGCCGACGATCGTGAACTATGCGGTCACCATTCTTGGCCTGTCGCGGTCTCAGCTTGCCATTGAACAGGGCTTTGGCATGGGCGTGACGGGCGATGGTGGCTATGACTCGCGCCAGACGATCCTCGATTCGGCCATCGTGTCGGTAGGCTCAACCGCGCTTACCATGGCTGTTGCTGTTTTCGCGGCCTATGCCTTGTCGCGCATGGCGTTCAAGGGGCGCCTATCCTATCTCAACTGGGTGCTGGGCCAGCGCTTCATGCCGCCCATTGCCATTCTCATTCCGCTGGTGACGATCTACAAGGCGGCGGGCCTCCGGGACACTGACAATGTCTATATGGGCTATGTCGGGCTTTCGCTGATCTATGCGCTGATGAATTTGCCCATCGCGCTCCTGCTGATGAAGTCATTCTTCGATGACATTCCAAAGGATGTGGATGAGGCCGCGATGATTGATGGCGCCACCCGGTGGCAGACCTTCCGCAAGATTGTGCTGCCCATGGCCAAGGGCGGTGTTGCGGCCTCAGCGGTCCTATGTTTCATTTTCGCCTGGACCGAATTTCTGCTGTCGCTGTTCCTCACCACGGAAATCCGGACAGTTCCAGTCAAGATACAGACGTTCGTGACTTCAACCGGCAGTGAATGGGGGTTCATTTCGGCACTTGGCACGGCTGCCATTGTGCCGAGCTTCATCTTCATCCTGCTAGTTCAACGCCATCTGGTGCGTGGCCTCACTTTGGGGTCCCTCAAGGAATGAGGCCCGCGCGCGAGAACTACAAACGTAAACCTTAGGGAGTAACCTCATGAGCTTTAGAGAACACGACAAGAAAACCTTCATTGCCGATGCGGCGAATGACTTCGCCAACCGGCGCATATCCAAGCGCGATTTCCTCCGGAAAATGTCGATGGCGGGTGTTGGCTTCTCGGCCTTCGCTGCGGGGCTTCTCGGAAATACCAGGCCCTATCGCGGCAATCTCAACCTGCTGGGCACTGAAGCGCTGGCGCAGGACGCAAGCGTCACCCAGTGGCTCAAGGATGTAGGTTCCAAGTTCAAGGGAACAAAAATCCGCTACACGTCTGAATCAACGCCCCCCACCAACGTGCTGGCCGAGATCAAGAAAGAGTTCACCGATCCAACCGGAATCGAAGTTGAAGTCGAAATCGTGCCGCTGGAGCAAGTGCTCGCCAAGGCCACGCAAGACGTGCAAGGCCAGCTCGGCACTTACGATCTCTACTATCTCGACCAGTCCTGGGTGGCGACCTTCGCGCAGGATACCATTGATCCCGTGCAGCTCTACAAGGACAAGCCCGACCTCGCCATGCCAGGCTTCGATTTTGAGGACTTCTCGAAACCGCTGGTGGACGGCCTGGCCGTTTACGAGGGAAAATGGGTCGGCATTCCCTTCGACATTCCGATCTTCATCACCATGTACCGCAAGGATATCCTTGAGAAACATGGCATCAAGCCGCCAACCACGGTTGAGGAGTTTACCGCCGCCGTGAAGGCGATCACGGCCGCCGAAAAGGCAAATGGCATCTATGGCACGGGACTCCAGGCCAAGTCCGGTCACTATTCGCTGAACTGTGACTGGACCCAGGCCGTGTGGAACGAGGGCGGCTCGATCTTCACCAAGGACAAGAAGTTCTCCGGCAATGACGAGGCGGCCGTGCGCGGCCTGCAATGGTATCAGGAAATGCTGCAGAACTCGCCTGCCGAATCGACCGCTTCGACCTGGGATGGCCAGTGGCAAATGATGCATTCGGGCCAGGTGGCGCTGATCAATAGCTGGGACGAGTTTTTTCCCGGCATGGACGGCGATGACTCCAAGGTGAAGGGCCTGTGGGAACCGATGAAGCCGATCACCGGCAAGCCGCTGCGCGCGATAGCTGATGCGGGCTTCGGCGAAATCCCCAACTATGCTCATCAGGGCGGCTCGATCCTTGGTCTTTCCAAGTATTCGAAGAACCCGGATGCGGCCTGGCTCTTCATGCAGTGGGCCTGCTCGAAAGACATCATGACGCGTTGCACGCTTCTCGGCGGGTTTGCGCCCATGCGTCTTTCATCCTTTGCCGATGAACGTGTGAAGGCCAAGGCAGTTGTCGGTCCCAACACCACGCGCCATCTCGAAGTGGTGAAATGGACCATCGACAATGTCATGGCCTCCGAGCCTGACATGCCACTGTGGGCAGGCTTCTCCAATAATGAAATCCCGGTCGAGTTGGGCAAGTTGCTCACCGGCCAGGATTACGGTGGCGATGCCAAGAAGTGCATGGACAACGTCGCGTCCCTGATCGACAAGGCGGTTGCCGAAGCCGGTCTATAATAAAATCTCCCTGAAACTTGCGGAGGTGGTGAAAGCCACCTCCGTCTTTCGATTGAAATTCCCCATGCTTCGCGATCTTGTCATCGGCATTGACTCATCAACCACGGCGACCAAGGCCATCGCCTGGGATCGGCGCGGTCATGCCATTGCCGAGGGCCGCGCGGCTGTCGCCTTATCGACACCCAGGCCGGGCTGGTTTGAACAGGACGTTGCAGATTGGACTGGCGCTGCCGCCAAGGCCCTGAAGCAGGTTGTCAAAAAAGTCTCCGCCCGGCGCATTGCCGCCGTGGCCATTTCAAATCAGCGCGAATCCTTTGCGCAGTTTGATGCGAGGGACCAAGCACTTCGGCCTGGAACATTATGGCTTGATGAGCGATCGCACCTCCAGGCAAAATCACTTGCCGATGAGATCGGCGCAAGCGAGCTTCACCGCATTTCAGGCAAGCCCCCAGACGTCACACCGTGCATCGCGCGCTGCCGCTGGTTCTCCGAAAACATGCCGGCGCTTTGGAAGAAGACAGTGAAAACCGCTGAAGTGCACGGCGTCTTAACGAAATTCCTGACCGGCGAATGGAACACATCGGTTGCCTCGGCTGACCCCATGGGGATGATCGACATGGCGAAGCTCGATTGGTCGGACATACTGATTGCGAAGGTTGGATTGAGCCGCTCGCAGCTGCCAGCGCTTTTCCGCCCCGGCGAGATTATCGGTGAGGTGACACCCGCTGCTGCAAAGCTCACGTGCCTCAAAATTGGAACGCCTATCATTGCTGGTGGTGGCGATGGCCAATGTGCCGGAACGGGCGCGAATGTCTTTGTAAAGGGCAGGGCCTATCTCAACCTTGGAACCGCTGCGGTTTCGGGCAGTTTTGGAACGTCCTACGCGCATGATTCGGCCTTTCGCACCATGAGTGCTGTTGCCGAAGAGGGTTACATATACGAAACCGCCATTCGCACCGGAACATTTCTGTTGAACTGGATGGTGGAGCGCCTGTTCAATGTGAATCCGGCGAAGAACCCTGGCATATTCGCGGCATTGGAGCGCGAAGCGAAAGCTTCGCCCATCGGCAGCCATGGGTTGGCGCTTGTGCCCTATTGGTCAGGCTGCATGACGCCCTATTGGGACACAGGCGCGCGCGGCGTTATCGCCGGGCTTTCCGGCGGCCACACGCGTGGCGATTTCTACCGCGCGATCATGGAGGGCATTGCCCTTGAGCAAGTGATGATGACGGATGCCGTTGCGAAGGCCACACAACCCATTGATCATTTCGTTGTGATGGGCGGAGGCGCCAGATCCGATCTGTGGTGCCAGATCGTGGCGGATGCGTCAGGCCGGGATGTGAAGCGCCTCGAAACACAGGAAGCATCGGCGCTTGGTGCTGCGATGTGCGCGGCAAAAGGTGCAGGCTGGTTCAACTCAATTCCGGAGGCTGCAGGCATGATGGCTGGAAAGCCGCGCAAGATTTTTTCGCCTGAAGCCGGGGCTCAAGGGCGTTACCGTGAATTGCAGGTGATCTATCGCGACCTCTGGCCAACACTCTCGGCATGGAATGCGCGCATGCTCGCCTTCACGCAAAAGGGGGGCGCATGACAGACTGGAACACGCTGATCCGCGAGGTGCTGGCTGGTGAATGGCGAGACCCGGATACGGGCCAGACGGCCAAGGTGCCGTTTGAGACTATTCGCATTGACAACAGTCTGGATGGCGCCGCTCCCGATCTTGTCGCGCCCTTGAAAATCGGCAGGCGCATCGCCGTCGTCAGTGACATCAATACCCGTGACGCCATGGGCAAGCGGGTCGCCCAGGAACTCAAGGCGCTTGGCGCGGTGGATGAAGTTGTATTGCCAGGTGACACCCATTGCGATGAGCCCACCATTGCGCGTGTGCAGGAACTAACGCGCCATGCCGATGGTGTTGTTGTTGTGGGCTCTGGCTCCCTGTCGGACGCGTGTAAATTCGCAACCTTCAAGGATGGCCGGAAATATGCCTGTTTTGCCACGGCAAGTTCGATGAATGGCTATGCGGCCTCAACCGCGTCGGTAACCTTGAACAGCGGCTACAAAACATCGCTGCCATCGCACGCGCCACGCGGCATTTTCATTGATCTCCAGGTTTGCGCCGATGCGCCCATCAGGCTTTCAGCCGCGGGGCTTGGTGACAGCCTCTGCCGGCCAACGGCCCAAATTGATTGGTGGGCCTCGCACCGGCTGTTTGATACCTTCTATTCCGCAACCCCCTACAAGCTTGTTGCCGATGATGAGCCAAAGATGATTGCTGCGGCGGCAGACCTTGCAAAACATGGTGTTGCCGCCAATGGCCATTTGCAGCGTGTGCTCACGCTTTGCGGATTTGGCGTCTGCTTCACGGGGGTTTCCCATCATGGCTCAATGGGAGAACACCAGGTTTCGCACTGGATTGACATGTTCGCTGGCAAGAACCATCCCGGCACAACCCATGGCCAGCAAGTGGGTGTGGCGTCCCTTGCAATGGCGCGGCTCCACCGGGAGTTGCTTTCGCTTGATAGGCCACCCAAAATCTGCGCGACCCGTATTGTTGAGGCTGAGTTTGTCAGCCGCTATGGCGAGGATATTGGCCGCATGTGCTATGCCGAGGCCAGAAAAAAAGCCTTCGACGCCGAGGGCGCCGCAGCCTTCAATGGCAAGCTGGAGCACCTGTGGCCGGAGCTGCGCCATGAACTCGAGGCCTTTCTGATGGACCCGGCAGATATGAAAGCTGCGTTGGGCGCCGCCGGGGGTCCGGTGACGGCGACAGAGCTTGGGCTTTCGGTTGAGTTATGGCGTCAGTCGATGAAGTATGCCCGCGATGTGCGCAATCGCTGGTCTTTTCTGGATCTTGCGGACGATGCGGGTCTGCTGGATGATTTCCTCGCGCGCGATCCGCAATGAGCAAGGTATGACATGGCATCGGTGACACTTAAGAACATTGTCAAGAAATATGGCGACGTCGAGGTCGTGCATGGCGTCGATTTGACAATTGATGATGGAAAATTCGTGGTTCTGCTGGGACCATCTGGCTGCGGAAAATCCACCTTGCTGCGGATGATTGCGGGGCTTGAGTCGGTGACCGGCGGCGATGTCGAGATTGCGGGCAGCCGCGTCAATGATGTGCATCCCAAAGACCGCAATATCGCCATGGTCTTCCAGAACTACGCGCTCTATGCCCATATGACGGTCAAGGACAACATGAGCTTTTCACTGATCCTGGCCAGGCGCCCGCAAAGCGAGATTGATGAGAAGGTGGGTTGGGCTGCGAAAATTCTCAATCTGGAGTCCTATCTCAAGCGGTTCCCGCGCGAGCTGTCCGGTGGCCAGCGCCAGCGCGTGGCCATGGGCCGCGCTATTGTGCGGGATCCCGCCGTGTTCCTGTTTGATGAACCGCTCTCAAACCTTGATGCGAGACTCCGGGTTCAAATGCGCACCGAAATCAAGGACCTGCATGAGCGCCTCAAGACCACAACGGTCTACGTAACCCACGACCAGATCGAGGCCATGACCATGGCCGACACAATTGTCATTCTGCGCGATGGCATCATCGAACAGGTGGGAACCCCGCTTGATGTCTATGATTTTCCGGCAAATCTCTTTGTCGCAGAGTTTATTGGCTCGCCCTCCATGAACCTCATCAAGGGTGTGGTTGAGGGTGGCCATGTGGTGACTAAAGGGGGTGTGAAGCTGCCGCTTCCTAAAAAACACAAGGCGAAGTCCGGTCAGAAGGTCGTGTACGGAATCCGGCCCGAACATCTGGATGTGGGCAAGGGGTTTGCCGTTAAAATCCTTGTAACTGAGCCCACGGGCCCGGAAATCCATGTCTATTCCGAGTTCGGGGAAAATGAAATATGCGCCATCCTCCGCGAGCGCCGCGATTTGAAGCGGGGCAGCATGCTGGAATTGGCGCCACGGCTGGACAAGGCTCACCTCTTTGACGCCGCCAGCGGCAAGGTCATCTGATGCAGGTTGTGACGGCATTGGGTGCTGGTGTGATGGGCTCGGCGATGACGTTGCCTTTTGCGGACCGTGGATTTACGGTCAGGCTCGTGGGCACACATCTTGACGAGGTAATTGTCGACAGTGTCCGCGCCAGGGGATTTCATCCCAAACTGAATATCACTTTGCCATCCGCGGTGCGGGGGTTTTCTCACGGCGAATTCGGCGCGGCCCTGGGTGATGACACTGATCTTATCCTGCTGGGAGTTTCCTCAGCGGGTGTGGGCTGGGCCATTGATCGGTTTTGCAAAACTCTGAAGCGGTCTACTCCAATTCTCATGATCACCAAAGGCATGCACCCCGAACCGGATTCTCTTGCGACGCTGCCTGATGTGGTGGCTTCGTCACTAAAGCAAAAACTGGGGTTTGATGTGCCGGTCGCGGCGATTGGCGGACCTTGCATTGCAGGTGAGCTGGCGGCGCGCCGGCTTACTGGCACTGTCATTGTTTCGCATGATCTGCAGCTTGCCAAAAGTCTTTGCGCGGCGTTGGAGACCGGTTACTACCATCCGCGTCCTTCCACCGACATGCTGGGGGTCGAGATTTGTGCGGCGTTCAAGAACTTTTTTGCCATCGCAGTTGGCTGGGCCCACGGCGCGCTGGAGCGCATGGAACCAGCAGAAAACCGCGCGCTTAACAACAACGCTGCCGCAGTGATTTTTGACCAGGCCGTTCATGAGCTGATGGTTTTGGTCGATGCATTGGGTGGCACCGCTGAAAGCGTGTGGGGCATGCCGGGCGTGGGCGATCTCTACGTCACATGCCAGGCAGGCAGGAATTCCCGGCTGGGAAGCAATCTGGGCCGTGGCCTCACTTACAGTGAGGTGCGCAATGGCCCGATGAAAGGCGACACGATCGAGGGGGCAGAGCTCGGAGTCGCAGTTGCAGCTTCACTCACGGCGATGATAGCCAAAGGCGTTGTCAGCCAACGTGACCTGCCGTTGACCTCCGCGCTTCTCAGCACACTGACGCTGGATGTTCCGCTCGATCTCCCGTGGCGGTCATTCCATCGCGCCGGTTGATGGCCATGGCTAAAAACATCGGCATGGGTTCCGATGATGAGCTCGCCGCGCGCGCGGCCTGGCTTTATTTTGTTGCGGGTATCACGCAGGCGGAGATTGGCAAGAAGTTTGGCCTCAGCCGCATCCGCATCAACCGTTTGCTGGCGCACGCCCGGGAGCAGGGTTTGGTTCAAATCAGTGTAACCGGGCGCATCGCCGAGTGCGTAGCACTTGAGGAAAGGCTCAAGGACCGTTTTTTCCTTCACGATGCGGTTGTGGTGCCCACGCCGCCAAATCAAAACCAGTTGCCCCAAGTGATTGGTGCAGCGGCCGGCCAGTACTTTGGATCGCGTCTGCGGGATGGAATGTCGGTGGGTGTGGGGTGGGGCCGCACGCTGCGATACTCGCTGCAATCAGTGCCGCGCCGAACCTTCAAGCGGCTTTCCGTCGTATCCCTGATCGGCGGTTTAACGCAAGCCTCCCTGGTCAACCCGCACGAAACCGCCTCGCATCTTGCCGACATTGTGGGCGCGCAATGCTACTACATAGCTGCTCCCGCGCTCACCGACTCCGAGTCCACTCGCGACATCCTATTGAATCAACCCATGGTGCGCGAGGTCTTTGAACGGGGATCGAAGGTCGATCTGGCGCTTCTGTCGGTGGGAGATCTGACCCGGACCAACACCATTGCGCAAGTTGGGCTGATCACAAACGACGAGGCGGTGAGCCTCGCCAAAGCCGGCGCCGTCGGCGATATTTGCGTGCACTGGATTGACCTGTCGGGACATGTGATTGCACACCCCCTGAACAAACGGGTGGTGGCGCTTCCGCCGGAGCGCCTCAAGGGCATCCCCAGTGTTATCGTTGCCTCGGGCGGGCGCCACAAAGCGACCGTGCTCGGTGGCGCGCTGCGGGCGGGATTTGTGAATGTTTTGGTGACCGATGAAACGACAGCCCGGGTCTTGTTGCGGGAGGCGTGAGCCCAGCGCGGGTTTGGCCACCCGGCAATTGACGCGCGAAGCTCGCGTGGAACACCTTGCAAGAGGCTGGTGGGGTCGAGAAAATAAGCGGGATAATGGCTAGCGGGTGGCGCATCAGGTTGTACCATTTCGCTATCAAGTCAAAGCGGCAGCAACCGTGTTATCACTGGTCCCGCTCGGCTGGCGGGGGATTGTGTCTGCTGAATCGGGAGCAGATGACTCAACCCTTCCAAAGAATCATAAACCTGTCACACTGACAGCGCCATCAAGTCAAGGGGATATGCGATCATGAATACGCTGCAGCTCTTGTTCAGTCCCAGGATTGTGCCGCTGACCCTTTCAGTTCTTGGAGTGGCCGCCACTCTCGTTGCCAGCGCCATTCCGCAGTTCAGCAATGCCTATACGCTGGCGCTGTTGCTGGTCTTTGGGTCCCTCACGGCGCTCGGTATTCGCGATCTTCTCCAAACCCGCCACGCCATTCTCCGGAACTACCCGATCTCAGGCCATTTGCGCTTCCTGCTGGAAAATATCCGCCCGGAACTCCGGCAGTATTTCTTCGAGGGCGAAAAGGATGGCATGCCCTTTCCGAGAGACAAGCGGGCCATCGTTTACCAGCGCGCCAAAAGGGCTTTGGACAAGCGCCCTTTCGGAACTCAGCATGATGTCTATGACAACCGTTTCGAGTGGTTGCACCATTCAATCGCCCCCAAGGCGCCCAACGCCGAGCCTTTCCGGATTATGGTGGGTGGCCCCGATTGCCGGCAGCCCTACTCCGCATCGGTCTTTAACATATCGGCGATGAGCTATGGTTCGCTCTCCGCCAATGCAATTCGCGCCCTCAATCGCGGCGCGAAAATCGGTGGCTTCGCCCACGACACCGGCGAAGGCAGCATCAGTCCCTATCATCGCGAATTTGGCGGCGACATCATATGGGAGATTGGCTCGGGTTATTTTGGCTGCCGCAATCCTGACGGCAGTTTTTCCGAGGCGAATTTTGCTGCGACCGCAAAGCTTGATCAAGTCAAAATGATTGAGATCAAGCTGTCGCAGGGCGCCAAGCCCGGCCATGGCGGAGTCTTGCCGGCGGCAAAGGTGACAGCTGAAATCGCGGCCATTCGCGGCGTCGAAATGGGCAGGGATTGTATTTCCCCGGCCAATCACAGCGCCTTCTCAACACCCCTTGAACTTGTCGCGTTTATTTCAAAATTGCGTGAACTCTCCGGCGGCAAGCCGATAGGCTTCAAGCTTTGTGTTGGCCACCGCTGGGAATTTCTCGCCATC
>VFJY01000146.1 GCA_009885825.1 Rhodobiaceae bacterium
ATGGTAGAGTTCGCAGAATTAGCGGTCGGCTTCGGCAGCAGGTCATCGAGGCCCACCATATTAGGAGGCGCTTGTGGCCCAGGCGGATTGGCAAAGCCAACTACGACTGACTTCAACACGTCCTTTGGCTCCTCGCCTCCAACTGCTATTAAATCTCGGAATATAGGCTAATGTCCCTCGCCCGCGCGGTTTAACCGGCGGCATCGCGATGCCCCATACTTGGGAGCTCGTGATGACCAAACGAAAACTCGTAACTAGGAAGCAACTACGCCTCGATTATGGAATCCCATACTCAATCGTCCACATTCGCCGCCTGGAGTTGGTTGGCCAGTTCCCTTCCAGGGTACAGCTAGGCCAGTGCCGCGTAGCCTATGTGGCCGAGGAGGTAGAGGAATGGATCGAGAAGCGAATTGCAGCACGGGGAACTAGCACAGTTCCCTCTTAGAGGGCGGGGCGCGGCTTCCAAACCGCGCCCTTTACTGTTTGGACAGGGATTTCCGATAGAGCGCAAGCTGGATCCACTATGTGGAAACGACGCTTTGATTTGGAAACTTCGGTACAAGAACCAGCAGTCCATACTGCAATCGGATTCGTCCGCAGTGGATCAAACTGAGACCAAGTGCCGTCGCCTGCGCATGTCGGCTTTGCCTCTGAGTGCAGACCATTCTTTTGGAAAAGCGGGCATTGCTGGTTGAAGGTCGGCAATGCGCCGATTGGCGGACAAGACGTGGAATGGCCCTGAGGTCTCAAACGGGCCAAGAGGAGAAGTGAAGGAACTCTGATGAAAAACCACGTCGAAGGTATTACGTGATTGGTTGGCAAGAAATGATTGGAAGCGGCGCTCAGCCTTCCACGCCAACCACGAAGAGAACAGCGTAATCCTGCTTGCTGCAGCCGCCGACGAGGGGCATCGCAGCACCCGGCGCAACAGGAAATTCACTCTGTTGCACAGCGGCCGGTGAACAAGATTGATTGGCCGTCGCGGGCGTGTAACGTGCGGAGCGACAGCGCAGATGTGTCACGTCATAAAGCGTTGCGCCATCAGCCAGTTCCCAGCGCTGGGTGCCATTCGCGTCCTTCGGATAGACAGTGAGAACAGTTTGCACTGTGCGATCACCCGTGACGAGATACTTGCCAGCAGGGAGGGAGAAGTCGGGCGACTCCATAATCATCCCGTGTTCCTCAAGCCACCAGTCCCCAGCGTTGAATTTCCATTGCGACGGAGACACGCCGCCAGCGACCAACAGTTGCTCATAGTTCCGAATCCTCACGCCACGAGGACCGGGATCGAGACGCCACAGGCCCCATAACTCAGCGCCGGTTCCACTTTTCGCCCCCGGATCACCCAAGGCTGCGAGGAACTGTGTGGGAATTGGTTTGAAGCTCGCTTCGGCCTTAACGTTTGTATGGAATGCAAGGCCAAACAAACCTGCAGCCAAGAGAGTGACGCAAATGTGCCAGAGGGTTCCACGTGTCGATGTCATAGGCATTCTCCTTTTGGCAGGGTCCTTCATCCAACCCGACATCCACCGGATGACTACTTTGTTAAGTTCGATGTTTGCGCAAGAAGGCGTCATTGGCAAGACCGGTCTTGGCAATTGGTATCGGCCACACGCCAAAGCGAGGATGTCGGCTTGGGGTCGAGGCTGTGTAAAAACGTCGGAGAACTGCTCGAATTATGATCTTGGCCCAGTCACTAAAATTTCAGCATCAATGAAATCAACGCCTTAGCAAATTGTAATTTGCGAAAATCAATTAGATTTGGTGCAAATTCCGATTTGAATGACGTTTTTACACAGGCTGGGTCAACAGCGCCAGTGGCTCGATGTTCGAGCAATGTCGGCTTGTGCCGCAATTGCAGACATGTTTTCTCAAATAGCGGACATCACCGATTGAATGTCAGCTTTGCTGTGATGAGCGGACAAACTGCAATCTCGCTACCAGGTCTCAAATGGGCCAACAGCAGTCATTGGACATTGGAAAGTTGTTGCAAACGCAATCCTTTCCAGTTCAACACTTATTTCGTCTAGTCCAGAAAAAACCGACTAGGCCAGCAATTCCAACCAGCCACTGGCGCCAGATCAAACAATGTTGATATTCCCTCTACCACGTTGTGTGACGGCGACTGGCACCCGCCGTCCGTCGACATAGATGACAATCAGCCCAGCCAACACGATGAGGCCCATTCCGGCGACGGCAAATGCGTTGGGAATGTCGTTGAACAGAACGGCGCCGGCAAGCACGGCCCACAGGGTAAGGGAATACATGAAGGGTGCAACTGAACGCGCCGGCCCGATCTTGTAGGCTACGAAAATGCAGATATGGCCGCCAACCATAAGCGCCCCTGCAAGGAGCATGAGCATGACATGCCGGGACCCGGGCATGACGGGCGTTTCGAAGGCCAGCATTCCCGCGCCGCCCGCCACCATGAGACTGACGAGAACCGTGAAGGCCACGATGGGAGCGGGGATATCTGCCGGCACCTTGCGCGTGATGAGATCGCGGGTGGCCGCTGACAGCGCCGTCAGGAAACCCAGGACCGCATAGGGCGAGGCTGCGGTTGTGCCGGGCTGCGCCACCAGAAGGGCGCCGGTAATGCCGAGCCCAATCAAGACAAGCCGCGATGGCCCCAGCCGCTCGCCCCAGATCAGCTTCGCACCCAGCAGCACCAGCAACGGGCAGGTCTGGGCAATTGCCGTCACGTCGGCAATCGGCATGTGAAAAATGGCAAAGGTGAAGCCGAAATTGGCGCTCACCTCGCAAAGCCCGCGCCCCAGCAGCCATGGATTGAACATCCGCGCCAGGTCCTGGCCGTGGCCAAGCGCCAGAAGGAGAACGAGGCACAGCAGAACGCCTGCGGCACCGCGCATCAACACGAGTTCAAACAGCGGCATCTCAGCCAGAGCCAACTTCATACAACTGTCACTGCCAATAAGCACACCCATGGCCACTACCATTGATAGGATGCCACGCAGATTGGATGGGAACGTCATTAAGCCTGGCCAGTTGGGAGAACACGCTCTCAATACCGGGCGCGCGGCGGCGAAGCAATCGTCAACTTGGGTGGCGTGGTTTGTTAGCTTGCTGGCCCATGCCAATGGTACGTTTGGCTGATACGTTGTGAATGGAATTGTCTCCAGGGTTTGTAGAATGGACTAAAATAACCAGGCTGGGTGTATTTTGAGGACAATTGTGGCTTTATGGGCGCCACAGATTGAATGTCTGTTTTGCCACCAGGAGCACACCTTTCAAGACCGAAGCCTGAAGTCTCCTAGGGGCCAGAGGCTGACATTCGCAGTTATCGCGCCAGATTCGATTTGAGGACGACGCGGACATTGGTCTGACGTGAGTTCACTGCCGTCGTTAGACCATCTTGTTTTCCACTCAACACAATTCGTGACCCGTTTCAACCGCACCGATTCCCGCTGGCATCAATCTCGTTGCCATTCTTTGCCGGGCCTGCGTAAGGTCAGTAGATCGGCAAGGGCGGCGGGTGGGCAGAAGATGAAAACCGACAGCGAGTTGTTCGGAGTATTGCTGATCTTTTTGGGCGCCATATTGATTGGTCTCATGCCAGCTTTTGCCAGATTTGCCTACCTCGACGGCGCGAACGCATTGTTGCTGTTGTTGGCTCGTTCGGTCATCGGCGTCATTATTCTTGTGGTGTTTATTCTACTTACTGGCCGAGCCACCGGCGTCACTCTAGGTAAAATGCGGCGCTCCTATGTTGCTGGATTTACGCATGTGTTTGCCGCAATCGGATTGCTTGGTTCAATCGTTTATATCGACATCAGCTTGGCCAACATCATCCTCTTCCTGTATCCATTTCCGATCGCGTTTGTGGCCCACTATCGAGGCGAAGCCCGACTTAGACCGCTCACAATCGCGTTCATGATCCTGGCAACTGCAGGGTTGGCGCTGGTTCTCGGAGTCGATTTCAGCAGCACGGACCCGCGTGGTATAGCAATCGCAGTCATGGGTATGATTGCATTTAGTTTTATGATCATTTCAATGGCAGACCTGACCCGGGAGGTCGGAGCGCCAAATTCCAATCTCCTAATGACACTCTGGGCTGTGTTGGTCTTTGGGCTCGTCGCTGTTGTTGGATCATTTACTGAAATCGTAGCTGCGCCTGCACTCCCACACACTCTATTTGGTTGGACCTCTGTTGTGGTCGTTGGCATCACGTTTGCAATAGGATATTTGTGTTTTTTTGTAAGCGCCAACATAATCGGCGCAACGCGTGCTTCTATGCTCAGTATTTCCGAACCGATTATGATTATCTTGTTTGCTGTCCTGCTTGTCGGAGAAACAGTTAGCATGGTTCAGTGGATCGGTATCACTATTGTGATAGGCAGCCTGGCACTGACCGAAGGCACACGGTGTCAGTCGCCACGCTGACGACAAAAACGGCCGCTTCGGGTCAACATGAGACCAAGTGCAGCTGTCAACGCATGTCGGCTGCGCCTTCATTTGCAGACCAAATTTCCGAAAAAGCGGCAAATACTGACTAAAGGTCAGCTTTGCGGGGATAAGCGGGCATCCCGAAAACCCGCCACCAGGTCTCAAAAGGGCCAACAGCGGAATCAACTTTGATTCATTGTGTTCCTCAAGTGCCTTGCTAGGCTTTGGCACACTTATGGAATTCGCGCTAAGCAGACTCAATTTCTTGTGCAGCCAATTCCTGCAGTTTCCAAAGACTGTCATCATGAATACCGAGCGTCTCAAGGTGGGACACAGTATTGAACAGATATTCGGCACATGATCCCCAATGTCCACAGGCGCGCGCCATTCCGCGGGCCACCTCTGCCAATGGGCGGTTGTCGGCGTAGAAGTCGAGAAGATGCGGTCGGGCATAAGAAACGAGTGCCCGCAATGGACCTTCAGCAGTTTGCACATCAATCCAACGGATGCTTTCCAGAGCCTCATGGCTCCCGACCTCCCGATACAATAGTGCATGGATTTGACTCGAAGAATCTTCGTTGTTGAGTCGGAGCGCCAGACCTTCGCAGATTCCACCAGTATCGAGACACATCATGTAACCCGGTTGCTCGGGTGTACCACGAAATCGCTCGATCTTCATCGAGAACGCGCGTTGCCATCCATGACATATCGCTCTTCGGGCCTCTGCGGTCGGAAATTCAGGCTTCCAAATCAGTGAGCCATAAGCAAAGATCCAAATTGGCCCGTCAGGTTTTCCAGCTAGAACAGCCTCTGTGGCCGTGACGTAGTCGTCATCACTGAAATAGTCATATTTAGGCTCAGGCCCTGGGTCAGAAATCACACGATGGCATCGCGCAACAAGTTCTGGCGTGAGTCTCATAGTTCGTGTTCCAGAAATTGCCACCACCAAAACCTGTCCTTTCGGTTGGCCATTTGAATGAACAATCAATAAATGAGCGTTCCGCTGTTTTCAACCTCCTTACAAGGCCATCGCCAAAAATGGATCAATGTCAGTTCTGGGTCAACAGGAGACCAAATGCAATCATCAACCCACGTCGGCTTGGCCTCCAAAAGCTGCCCATTAGACATGCACGCGGCTCATACTGGCGGCGGTTAGCCCTAGACTTCTCATTACTTCCTCAAGCTTTAGGTTAGCCACGGCCCAAACAATCGACGAAGAACCTGCGCGGGATTTCATAGCCTCGCGGGTGATGGTCTCCGACACCACAAACTGGCTGATTGGTTGGCAAGGGCTGACAGCGCCGCTCACTTCTTTGGATACGCCACCAGCCATGCCCGTGCGAGACGTTGGGCTTTGGCGTTGATACTTCCCTTGCTCTGGCAGAGGGCGCAGTATGCCTCCAGTTTCAATTTATTGGATTTCACAAATGCGTGCAACAACAAGATTGTTTTTGATAATACTGGCACTGCTGGTTGCGTCACCGACGTTGGCCGATGACTGGAGCGACTGCGCAAGCAACAATCCCGCCTTCATCA
>VFJY01000211.1 GCA_009885825.1 Rhodobiaceae bacterium
GCCAACGAAAGGAAGCATGGAAGAAGCGGAACGCTTTCGCGCTGCTTTAGCTAAATGGAAGGAATGCGAAGCGACTGGAAAGCCTTCACCAGGAAACAGCGTGTTGAGATCTACCCATGAGGGTTATCGGAAGGCGATTGCGCTGCCTTTAGCCGGCGATCCGGACAAGGATTGGGTTTCGGTACGCTCGGTTTTGCAGGTTGGCGCTTGCACAAGGCTTCAAGACATTGCCAAAGAGGTGCGTAACGTCCGTCTGCTCGAACGGGGTGCGCAGCTTCGACTTAGTCTGGCGCAGGAGTGGCGTGATTTAGGTAGCTATCAGAACGCTTTGTTGATTACGCGACAGGCATTTGTGAGGGAGCATTTTGCGACAGCTCACAAGTCTGAGTCCGGGGTTGTTGTGATGAATATGCATAAGGCGAAAGGAAAACAGTTTGACGAGGTCATTATCTTCGAAGGATGGCCAAAACGCGCAAAGCAGGAGATCGTCGCCAACCCTGATCGTATCGTCGCATCAAACATCCGTTCAGAAGCCATGATGCAGGCACGACAGAATTTCCGTGTCAGTATCACGCGTGCCAAGATGCGTACGACTATTATGACCCCAAAGGACGATGTCTGCGTCCTTATGCAAAATGAATGAAGGGTTTATGTCGTTTTTGGTGAGTATACTGTGGGTAACCCGCAAATTCTTTTTCAACTGTTACCCAGGTGTTACCCAGCGCGGTTTTTCGAGCCGTCTGGTACAAAAGGAAAACCCGCTATCTCATTGAGATAGCGGGCTTTTATTTGGTTGCGGGAGCCAGATTTGAACTGACGACCTTCAGGTTATGAGCCTGACGAGCTACCGGGCTGCTCCATCCCGCGTCATGACGCGTGGCGGTGTGTAGCAACCATATGTGGCCTTGGGAACCCCTAATCAAAGAATATTTGCGATTTGATGACAAACGGCGGAAATTGCCACATTATGCTCTGATAGAGGGGAATCATGGACCATAAGCTGGCGCTTATCACGGGAGCATCGGGGGGCATTGGCGAGGCCTTTGCCCATGTTTTGGCGGCTGATGGCTATGGCCTGGTGCTGGTCGCCCGGCGCGACCAGGAATTGCACCGGGTCAAAGGTATTGTCCTGTCAAAGCACGAGGTGCCGATCCATATCGTAACCCTTGATCTTGGTGGGCTTGGCGCCGTTGAGACACTGCTCGAAGAGCTGGCCTCGAGAAACGTGGTTCCCTCGATACTTGTCAACAACGCGGGCTATGGTTTGGCGGGCAATGCCGCTCAATTGTCGCGGGCCGATCAACTGGCGATGATCGACTTGAACGTGAGCTTGTTGACTGATCTCACATTGCGTTTTCTGCCGGCGATGATTGCCGCCAAATCGGGCGGCGTCATCAATGTATCATCGGTTGCGGGCTTTATGCCGGGCCCCACCATGGCGGTTTATTTTGCGACGAAGAACTTTGTCTTGAGTTTTAGCGAAGCGCTCTACGAAGAGTTGAGAGGAACCGGCGTGACCGTCACAACGCTTTGCCCTGGCGTGGTGAAGACAGGATTTCAGGCGCGCGCTGGCATGTCGAGCTCCAAATCATTGGCGGGCGGCGGCAAGACATCGGCGGAAGTGGCGCAGGAAGCCTGGGATGGTTTCAAGGCAAAGCGCCGGGTTGTCATTCCCGGAGTGTTCAACAAAGTTACAGCGCATGTTTTGCGCTGCACGCCGCGCGTGCTGGGCCTGCCCCTCTTGAAGTTCTTCATGCGACGGGGTCTATAGGATTGCAGCCGCCTAAAATATTGATCATCCTGCATCAGGAAAATTCCACGCCGGGCCGTATCGGCATGATGCTCAAGGCCATGGGCTATGACCTTGATATCCGCAGGCCCTGCCTGGGCGACGCGCTGCCTGAAACGATGGACGGTCACGCCGGCGCCATGATTTTTGGCGGCCCCATGAGCGCAAACGACAAGGAACCCTGGATTGCCACCGAGATTGATTGGATTGGTGTTCCGCTCAAAGAAGAAAAACCATTTCTCGGCATTTGCCTCGGCGCGCAGATGCTGTCGATGCACCTGGGCGGCGAGGTTGGCCCCGGCAACAGCGGGCTGGTTGAGATTGGATACTTTCCCATTCAACCGGTGAATGGCGGCGACGGCATCGTGGATTGGCCGCAGATGGTCTATCAATGGCATCGCGAGAGTTTTACGTTGCCGAAAGACGCCAAATTGTTTGCCAGCAGCGAGCGGTTTGAGAACCAGGCGTTTCGCTATGGATCCGCCGCCTATGGCATCCAGTTTCACGCGGAGGTGACCCGGCTTACGATGCACCGCTGGGTTGTGTCAGGCGCCCACCGGTTTTCCCTGCCGGGCGCCCAGCAAGGTCATGAGCATCTCGATCACCAGATTGTTCATGATGGGGCCGTGAAAAACTGGCTTGCCATATTTTTGCGGCGCTGGCTCGCGCAAAGGCCAAAAAACGCTGAAAAAATGATTGGAATGATCGAAGCGGCACAGTGAATACACCACCTGTTAAGCACATTTCGATTTTTTGGAAACGCTTTCGAAACACTGTTGGCGCATATTGCAACCATGACATGCAGCAGCCTCAAGGCAATGCGTCAGGGCCGGTCCGGGATTGGGTAATGCGTACCCGGACTCCAAAATGTTTACGGGGAGCTTCCTGTTGAAGTTCCCCGTTTTACTTCAGCCTGTCATGAGGCAAGCGGTTTTTTCTTGCGCCAGAGTTGATAGCCGTTTTGGCTGACACCCAATTCAATAGCCTCGCGGCGAAGGCCATGGGGCGGGCGTTGATCGGCGCGCAATACACCGATGCCATCCCAGGGACCAAATTTTGATGGGAGCAATTTGCCGGACGATTCACTTGCAAAGCCATGGAGCGATTCTGAAGTGCTTGATCTGAACATGAATAGATTGGACGTGACGGGCATTGGCGCACTCCTCAGTCCGAATGAGCCAAAGACCCACTCAATTTCAATTCAAACCCGCCGCCGGTACATCCGCGGTCGGCAGGCCTGAACGAGATTTCGTAAAGTTACTTGGCTTGCAGGCGATCGGCCGACAGCTTGCCGCTGCGCTGATCCGTTACAACCTCATAGGAGACCTTCTGGCCTTCATTAAGGCCGCTCAATCCGGCGCGCTCAACTGCGCTGATGTGAACAAACACATCGTTGCCGCTGGAGTCTGGTTGAATGAAGCCGAAGCCCTTTTGGGCGTTAAACCATTTTACTGTACCTGTTTGCATAGTTCTTCCTTTCAAGATGAAGATGCATGGTGGTGGAAACACGCATTATGCGTGGCGCAACCTGTCGAAGTTCTGGATGTAAGGTTGAGGGCTAACGCATCTTGTGCTGGAAGATACATGGCCTAGCCAATAGGCCGAAACTCGATGACCGCTATATGGGCGCAATTTCCGCCAATTGCAAGCCCCAATGGTTAATAGTCTTCAGGTGGGTGAACGGACGATGGATTTGATGGCTCCGCGATGCCGATCTGACTTTTCTGCGATCTTGCGATCTTGCGCCATGATCACGGTCTTGGCATGATCATCACCGTCCCCTTCGGCCAATTCAGCGGCGGAAACCTTGCGGCGCGAGCTTCTGGCGCCATCCTCATAGATGATGTCAAAAAATACATAGCTCTCATCCATGCGGGATTTCTTCTTGGCCATATGATCTGCTCCTCTGACGCCCACGGCCTATAACGATTTTTGAGGATCGGGTTTTGCCTTGGCGGAGGTTTGTCCTTATTTTTGAGGTTTGTCGAGGGAAATGGTGGTTCAGGTTTGGCGGCAGAAGTGCATTGCTCATGCATGGCAAAGAGCCCGGCATGGGCCGTGATGCGGCATGTGATTTTCCTCTTTAGGCTGATATGAATACTGCAATGACAAAACGGATTCTACAGTTTGGCACGAGCCGGTTTTTGCAGGCGCATGTGGATTTGTTTGTGCATGAGGCGAGGGTTTCCGGGCAGGATATTGGGCCGATCACGGTTGTCAAAACAACTTCTGGGGTTTTGCGAGCAGGTCGCGTTCAGGCTTTGGCCGGGCTCGATGGCTTTCCGGTTCACATCAAGGGCCTCAGAAACGGTTTGGCTGTTGACGAGGCCGTGACAGTTCGAAGTGTTGGCCGGGCGCTTGCAGCGGAACATGACTGGGCTTCAATCGTTCATGTGTTTAGCCATGATACTGATATCGTCGTATCGAATGTTGGTGACGCCGGATATGTGGTTCGCTCCAGTGACCGTATTCGGCCAAATTTTGCCGAGACTGCGCCGTCCGGATTTGTTGCCAAGCTGCTTGGCCTTCTCATCCTGCGTTTTGAAACTGGAGGAAAGCCGCTGTTGATCCTGCCATGCGAGTTGATCAGCAACAATGGGAATATGTTGCGTCAACTTCTGAAAGGTCTTTCGGATGACTGGTCGCTGGATGCTGATTTCAAATCCTGGCTCGCGGACCAGGTGATCTGCAACACATTGGTTGACCGCATTGTATCGGAGGCGATTGAACCAATTGGAGCTGTCGGCGAACCTTACGCTTTATGGGCCATACAGCGCGAGCCCGGTTTCGAAGCGCCGTTCGCGCATCCGGCCGTGATCATCACCGACGACCTGGAGCCCTATCTGCGCCTCAAGCTGCATATTCTCAATCTCGGGCACACCTATCTGGCGGGAATCTGGAAATCAGAGGAGCGACCACAGGGCGAGTTTGTGCGGGAGATTTTGTCGGATCGGAGCATTAGAGGCCAGCTACTCAATTTATACGAAGGCGAAATCATGCCCGGATTTGCGGCACGGGGCATGCAGGAAGAGGCCGGGCGCTATATGGTGAGAACGCTTGAACGCTTTGACAACCCCTACCTTGATCACCGCATCAGCGATATTTTTGAGAATCACGCCATCAAGATCGAGCGCCGTGCCAAAGATTTTGTGACATGGGTGAGAGAGAAATATCCCGCAATACCGTTTCCACAACTTGAGGCGTTAGTAACGCAGCCTGTCACCCGTTCCGCCATCGAAAAGATAGATGCGGTCTTTCAAGAAGGTGAATGAGATTGGCGTGTTCAGCGCCTGGCGGAAGTTGCGCTGGCCTTTGGCGACGACGAGCTGTTCGCCAGCCCAGGCGGTGACGAGGGTTAGATCGCCGGTGGGTTCCAGTGAGTAAAGCGTTGAGGTGATGTTGGCGCCCTTGGCGGCGCTCACCTCGATGTCTTCGGGGCGTATGCCGAGCACGACATTCTTATGGCTGGCCTTGCCGAGGTTTTTGACTTGCGTGTTCGGTCCGGTGAATACGCCTTTCGAAAGTGCACCCTTGATGATGTTCATGGGCGGCGAGCCGATGAAACTTGCCACGAAGATGTGGTTTGGATTGTTGTAGACTTCGTCGGGGGTTCCAAGCTGCTGGATTTTTCCCTTGTTCATGACGGCGATGCGGTCAGCGAGGGTCATGGCTTCGATCTGGTCGTGGGTCACATAGATCGTTGTGGTTTCAAGCTCGCGCTGGATGTGCTTGAGTTGGGCACGCATGGTGAGGCGGAGCTTGGCATCGAGATTTGAAAGGGGTTCATCCATCAGGAAAACCCGGGGCTGGCGCACGATGGCGCGGGCCAAAGCGGCGCGCTGGCGCTGGCCGCCGGACAGGGCGCCAGGCTTGCGGTGCAGGAATTCACCGAGTTCAACCATATCGGCGGCCTTGCGCACCAGCTTGTCGTGGTCATTCTTATCTATGCCGCGCATGCGCAAGGGAAAGCGGATGTTTTCGTAAACCGTCATGTTGGGGTAAAGCGCATAGCTTTGGAACACCATGGCCACGTCGCGGTCGCGGGCATCCACATCGGTCACCACTTCATTGTCAATTTCGATTTCGCCGGAGGTCGGCTCTTCAAGGCCCGCGATCATGCGCATTGTGGTGGTTTTCCCACAACCCGAGGGGCCGAGAAAAACCATGAACTCCTTGTCCTTGATTTCAAGGTCGATGGCGTCTACGCCCACAAACGAGCCCCAGGCCCTGGTGATTGCGCGGAGTTTTATTTCGGCCATTTGGATTCCTGAATTTTGGCTGATAATATTCTCATACAGATGCCTTTATCAAATGCAACATTTTTGCCAGTTGAGAATCATATGGCGCGATTTATTTGACCATTTGGCGACCTGGACGCAGAACAGCATGGCGCAATTGGTGTAAAGTTGTTAATAATCTCGTATCTATTGCGGATTCTCATATATAATACATATTGACATCTTATAGCATAAAAGTATCTTTATTCTTCCCGTGTTAGGAGCCCTTAATGCCACCTCAACCGAAAGCCATTGGCCCTGTGAACGGCTTGGCTGCCGATCTTGCCCGCCGCCTTGAAACCAAAGGCCGCCCCATTCGCATTGGCCTAATTGGTTCCGGCGAGATGGGCACGGATATCGTGACCCAATGCGACCAGATGACGGGAATAACGGTTGCGGCCATTGCCGAGATTAATATTGATGCGGCGAAAAAGGCCTTGAGCATTGCAGGACGGCCGGCCGAGAGTTTTGCCGTAGCTGGCAGCAAGGCTGCGTTTGACGCCAGTTTGAAGGCTGGCAAGACGGCGATTACCGGGGATGCCCAGGCGGTGTGTTCAAGCGACCAAATCGATGTGATCATCGATGCCACGGGCAGGCCGGCGGTTGGAGCCGAAATTGGCTTGGCCGCGATGGAGCATGGCAAGCATCTGGTGATGATGAATGTCGAGGCCGATGTGACAATTGGCGCTTATTTGGCGCAAGAAGCCAGGCGGCTTGGCGTGGTTTACACCCTGGGAGCTGGCGATGAACCCTCATCCTGCATGGAACTGGTCAATTTTGTCACCGGCCTGGGGTATCCAATCGTGGCCGCAGGCAAGGGCAAGAACAACCCGCTCAACATTGATGCAACGCCAGATCACTATCTGGAAGAGGCTACGCGGCGGAACATGAATGTGCGCATGCTGGTGGAGTTTGTAGATGGCTCCAAAACCATGGTTGAAATGGCGGCCATTGCCAATGCGACGGGGTTGATCCCCGATTGCGCCGGCATGCATGGGCCTGCGGCTTCGCTTTCCGAACTTGAAAAAGTCCTGTGTCCCAAAGCCGACGGCGGCGTGCTCTCGCGCAAAGGGGTTGTCGATTATTCCATCGGCAAGGGCGTTGCGCCCGGCGTGTTTGTGGTGGCCGAAATGGCGCATCCGCGGGTTCGTGAACGCATGCATGACTTGAAACTGGGCAAGGGTCCCTATTACACATTCTACCGGCCTTATCACCTCACCAGCCTGGAAGTTCCCTTGTCGTGCGCACGAGCTGTGCTTTATGGCCAGGCCGACATGCAGCCGTTGTCCCATCCTTCGGCCGAGGTTTGCGCCGTCGCCAAGAAGGATTTGAAGCCAGGCGACAGGCTTGATGCCATTGGCGAATACACCTATCGCGCCTGGGTCATGGAATACGCAGAAGCCCACGGGGCGCAGGGCGTTCCTTGCGGGCTGCTCGACAACGGCAATGTCACCAAGCCCATCAAGAAGGGCGAGCTGCTAACTTACGGCAACGTGGCCGTTGATGCCTCCTCACGCATTGTGGAATTGCGCAAGCATCAGGACAAGATGCTGGCCGGACTCCAATGATGGCGAAGAAGAGCAACCAACGGCCATTCCATAAGGAATTCAGCGCTGAACAACAGCTTGAGGCATTTCGCCGGATGTGCGTGATCCGGCGGTTTGAAGAGACGGCGGAGGATTCCTACATGCGGGGCCTTACCCATGGCACCATGCATCTCTCCATCGGTCAGGAAGCCAGTGCGGTAGGCGCCACCATGGGCTTGCGCAAAACCGATTACATCACGTCCACGCACCGGGGCCATGGCCACTGCATTGGCAAGGGAGCCGACCCCAAACTGATGCTGGCGGAATTTTTTGGCAAGGAAGAAGGCTATTGCCGGGGCCGTGGCGGTTCCATGCATATCGCCGATATTGAAAGCGGCAATCTTGGCGCCAATGGCATTGTGGCGGGCGGCATTCCCATTGCGGTGGGGGCCGCACTCGCCATCAAGAAGCAGAAGCGTGATGATGTTGCGCTTTGTTTTTTTGGCGATGGGGCAACCAACGAGGGCGCCTTTCACGAGTCACTCAACATGGCGGCGATCTGGAGACTTCCGGTTATTTTCGTGTGCGAGAACAATAAATACGGCATGTCGGTTTCAACCGAGCGCTCGATGGCTGTGGCCAATGTGGCGGACAGGGCAAGCGCCTATAACATGCCGGGGGTGATGGTTGACGGCAACCGCATTGAGGATGTGAGCGAGGCTGTATCGGAAGCAACGGCGCGGGCAAGGCGTGGCGATGGGCCAACGCTCATCGAATGCAAGACATACCGCACGCGCGGGCATTCCCGGAGCGACCGCAACCGCTACCGGACCAAGGAAGAAATCGAAGACTGGAAGCTACGCGACCCCATTACGCTGTTTGAAGCAGAGCTGCTGGCGCATGGCATTGCGACCCAAGCCGAAATTGCGGGCATTCATGCGAGTGTGGCAACGGAAATGGTGGCGGGCCTGGAGTTTGCCCAAAATGGCACGGACCCTTCGCCAGAATTCCTGACCCGCGATGTTTACACGCCGGGAGCTGCCCCATGAGCCGTGAATTGAGTTTTGCGCAGGCCATCCAGGAAGCGCTGGCGACCGCCATGGAGGCCGATGAGCGCGTGTTCATCATGGGTGAGGATATAGGTGTCTATGGCGGCGCCTTTCAGGTCACCGGGGATCTGGTGCATCGCTTTGGCGAAGACCGGGTGATGGATACGCCGATTTCCGAGCTGGGCGCTGCAGGTGTGGCCGTTGGCGCAGCACTTGCCGGCAGCAGGCCCATCCTTGAATTTCAATTCTCCGATTTTGCCACGCTTGCAATGGAGCAGATTGTCAATCAGGCGGCAAAGTTGCGTTTCATGCTCGGCGGCAAGGTTTCGGTGCCGCTGGTCATGCGTTTGCCTTGCGGCTCCGGCACGGGGGCCGCGGCCCAGCACAGTCAATCACTGGAGGCGTGGCTTGCCCATGTGCCGGGATTGAAAGTCGTGCAGCCCTCCACCCCCCATGATGCGAAGGGGCTGTTGCTTGCGGCCATTGATGACCCGGACCCGGTGATGATTTTCGAGCACAAGTTGCTTTACAAGATCAAGGGCGATGTGCCGGAAGAAGCCTACCGCGTTCCGATTGGCAAGGCGGCCATCCGGCGCGAGGGCCGCGACGTCACGATTGTCGCCACCGCCATCATGGTGCACCGGGCGCTCGAGGCGGCGGAAGTTTTGGCGGGCGAGGGCATTGAGGTTGAGGTCATCGATCTTCGCAGCTTGCGTCCGCTTGACAAGGAAACCATCATTGCCAGCGTCATGAAAACCAGTCGGCTGGCCTGCGTATACGAGGGTGTGAAAACCCTGGGCATCGGCGCCGAGATCAGCGCCATGATCGCCGAGAGCGAGGCCTTCGATTTTCTCGATGCGCCGATCTTGCGGCTGGGCGGCGCTGAGGTTCCCATTCCTTATAACCCGGTCCTGGAAAAAGCCGCTGTGCCGCAGATGGAAAACATTGTCGAGCAGGTGCGCAATCTGGCGCGGGGCAAGATCTGATCCATGGCCACCGAAGTCATCATGCCCAAGGTCGATATGGACATGGCCACCGGCAAAATCTCCAAGTGGCATGTGGCCGAAGGTGACGCGGTAAAAAAAGGTGCGCCGCTTTTCGAAATCGAAACGGACAAGGCAGCGATGGAAATTGACGCGCCCGCCGATGGCGTCATCAGAAATATTTCTGCCGCCGAGGGTGCCATTGTTCCGGTCGGAACCGCGGTGGCGTTCATCTACGCTCCCGGCGAAGCCGTCACACAAGTTTCAAAACCGGTTGATCAATCGCAACCGGCAACTCGTCCAGATGCGGGGAAAAACAGTGGCTCCCTTGCTGTTCCCGCGTCTGGATATTTTCGCGCGACGCCCCTGGCCAAGCGCCTGGCGCGGCAATCGGGAGTGTCGTTGAAGGATGTTTCGGGAAGCGGCCCGCGCGGGCGCATTGTCATGGCGGATGTCAAGGCGGCAGTTGTGAAACCCCTGCAAGTTTTGCCGCAGCATGATATGGTGCCCGTCGACAGCATGCGCCGCACCATTGCGCAACGGCTCACACGTTCCAAGCAGACAATCCCGCATTTCTATCTTACGGTGACATGCGATCTCACAAATCTTCTGAACATCCGGGAAAGTTTGAATGCCAAAGCGCCGCTTGGTTCCGACAAATCCGCGCTTTGGAAGCTGTCCATAAATGATTTTGTTATCAAGGCGTTAGCCCTCTCACTTAAACAGACACCTGAAGCAAACGCAACGTGGACGGATGATTTCATACAGAGGCACCACGCCAGCGACGTGGGCGTGGCTGTGGCAATAGCGGGCGGCCTGATGACACCGGTTGTAAGGTCAGCGGAAACGAAAACACTTTCGCAGATTTCAACTGAAGTGAAAGACCTCGCGGCGCGGGCGCGTTCACGCAAACTGTTGCCATCGGAATATCAGGGCGGAACCACGGCCATCTCCAACCTCGGCATGTATGGCATTGAAGAATTCACCGCCATCATCAATCCGCCGCATGCCACCATATTGGCTGTGGGGGCCGCGATTGAAAATTTTGTGGCCGTGAATGGCCAGCCGGTCCTGCGCAGCCAGATGAAATGCACGCTGTCGTGCGATCACCGGGTTGTTGATGGCGCTGTGGGCGCAAAGCTGCTGCAGGCCTTCCGTTCCTTCATTGAAGAACCAGCCTTGATGCTGGCCTGAACCGTGCAATAGTATCCGGGGGGTTGTCTGGAGAGAATTTCCCATGCGCTATGATTATGCGTCGATTGGCTTTTATACTTACGATTGCCTGGGCTGGCCTTTCACGGAGGTACCGCCGGGCGGCGGCACGAATTTCATTGAGGAGTTGACCCTGGCGGTTTCGGGCGCGGCAGGCACGGCCTCGATCGCGGCAGCGAAGATGGGACTGAAGACGCTGGCAGTCGGGGGTGTTGGCACGGACCTCATGGGCGATTGGGTGCTCCAGCGCCTTGCCCATTTCGACGTTGATATATCCACCATGCAGCAACAGCCGGGATGGAAGACATCGTCTTCAATCGTGACCACAAGGCGGGATGGCTCGCGGCCAGCGCTCCACATGAAAGGCGCCACGGCGGACTTCTATGTTGATGATGCGATGATGGAACAGGTGATTGACGCGGCTGTTGTTCACATCGGCGGCATTGGCCTGATGAAAAAGATGGATACGGGACGCAATGCGGAATTGATGCGGCAGGCGAAGCTCAATGGCGCGGTGACGACAGTCGATATATTCGCCGGCTCAAAGGATGACATGCCAGCCGTGGCCATGGTGCTGCCGCACACGGATTATTTCATGCCCTCAATCGAGGAAGCTGAAGCGCTGACTGGCCTGACTGACAGGGCGGACATGGCGAGGTATTTCATCGACTGCGGTGTTGTGTGCTGTGTTTTCACGCTGGGTGGCGAGGGGGCTTATTACCATCATCGAGATGGCACAAAGTTCAAAGTTCCGGCCTTTGATATTGCGGTCAAATGCACCTGTGGCTGCGGCGACGCTTTCAATGCTGGCTTTGCCGTGGGCATCAACCGGGGATTTGACCCGGAAACAACCGTGAGGTTTGCGCAAGCCACATCAGCGCTGAACGCCACGGGACTAGGTTCACAGGCAGGCGTTGAGTCGTTTGAACATACGCTGAATTTCATGAAGGGGACGAAGACAAAATAGGGCCCTTGACCTCAGTACATCGCCTTGATGTTTTCCAGCTCTTTCGAAATCCCCGCCACATCGCGCCTGGTGATGAGCGCTGACATTTCCTTGAGACGGGGCTGGATCAGGGCAGCGACAATGGCGAAAAATTCATCTTCATTGTGGATGGCCATGGGCTTTTCCTCCGCGGCGAAGAGCAGAGCCACGCAGGCAATGGAATAGATGGCGACGTTGGCTTCGATGTTCGCCAGCAACGGGCCTTTGGGCTTGGCAACGCGCGCCACCGGGGCTGCTTCCACCAGGGCCAGAAGGGTTCGCGCCAAAAAATCACCTTCCGCATCGCCGACGCCCAAGAGCCTCCGGGCTCCATCCACCCGGTGCTCGAGCACGAGGTAAGGCGGCTCGGAATACCGCTCGGTGATGCGCACGGCGGAACGGAAAAAATAGGCATTGAACAGCGGATTGTGAACAAGACTGTTTTCGCGGATCGCGGCGGCCACCGCATTGATCATGCCGGGTTCAAACGGCGAGGGCAATTTGCGCCAGCTTGGCAGAAAAACCGCAATTGCGGTGTTGGTGCTCCAGGTCATGAAGCCATCGGCGAGGCGCGCCATTCTGGCAACCAGCCGTGACAGAAAGGGCGGTTCGCTGCGCTTGGCATTGCCCAGCCCATCAACACGCGACATGTCGCGGGTATAGAATTGCGCGGCGCGCAGGCAATCGCGGAGGCCCGCCGCCATGCAAACGGCGTGGGCGGCAAAACTATCGGCGGTTCTCGATATATTTGTCATGGGCTGATTCAACCCTTTATCGCACCCATCGTCAAGCCACGGGAGAGATGGTTTTGAATAAGGATAACCAGCAGTAAAATCGGGAAAAAGGCGAGGAAGGATACCAGCGCAATTGCATTATAGATAATGCCGTCGGAGCCGCCGGAGAAATTGGCAAGGGCGACCGATAGCGGATAGGCCTTCTGCGAGGCGATGATCAGGGTGAAGAGATACTCGTTCATGGCGAAGATGGCAGCAATGACGGCTGCCGTGATGATTCCCGGCAGGCACATGGGAATGATGATGGACCACAGAATGCGCAGGTCCGACGCGCCATCGGTTCGCGCTGCATCTTCAATCTCGTGGGGAATATCGAGCATGTAGGAGCGGATGATCCAGACAACAATGGACAGGTTCATCGCCGCATAGACCAGCATCAGTGCCCAGACCGTGTCCAGCATGCGGAGCTGCCCGAACAAGACAAAAATTGGAATGGCCACGGCGGCAGGCGCCATCATCTTGGTCGAAAGAATATAGAAGCCGATATCTTCACGCCCCTTGTAGCGATAGCGGGCCAGCGAATAGGCCGCAGGGATTCCAAGCACCAGGCAGATCAACACGCTGCCTGAAATGGCCATCATGGAGTTGCTGAAATAATTGGCGATGGGCCATTCGGCCCAGATTTTGGCCCAGGTCTCGATGGAAAGAGTTGGAAAATAAATGGGTTCCGGCGCGATGATTTCGTTCCGCGGGCGAAGTGCGATGGTTGCAAAAAACAGAATTGGCAGAAAGCAGAACAGGCCCCACAGCGCCAGAATGATCGTTGCGGCGGTTGAACTGTTCTTTCTGCGCTTGAGCATCAGGCGGTTCCTGATTTGAAGAAGCGCCGCACCAGGGTTTGCGCCAGAATAACGGTGACGATCAACAAAAGCACCGATGCGGCAGAGGCGTAGCCCTGCTCGAAGCTCTTGAAGGCTGTGCGATAAATGAAATAGCTGAGCGTTTCGGTATTGCCGCCGGGGGTGCCTTGGGTGATCACGTGAACTGGCGTGAACATGGTGAGAATATCGATGCCGCGCAGGACCAGCGCAATGGCGATCACCGGCCTGATGAGGGGCAGCGAAATATTGAAGAAGATGGATTTCCATGACGCGCCATCAAGGCGGGCGGCTTCCTCGATTTCCTTGTCCTGGCCTTGCAGTGCTGCCACAAAAATGATGAAGAGGAAGGGTGTCCACTGCCACACATCGGTGACCACCAGCACCATTCGGGCAAGCGTGGTTGACCCCATGAAATCAATATTGCCGAGTTCCGAACCGACGCGGCTCAGGAGATCGCTGATCACGCGGCCATCATTGAACAGGAGCTTCCAGAGATACGACACGGCGGATGGCATGAACAGCATGGGCAGCATGAACAGGATGCGCCAGCCCTTGACCCAGGGGTCGCGGTAGACCAGCGCTGCGAGCGTCATGGCGATGAGAAATTCCAGGGCGAGCGTTATGGAGCCCAGCACCAGAGTGTTGATAACGCTGGTCCAGAAGGCACTGTCGGCAACGAGTTCGCGGTAGTTCTGAAAGCCCACATAGTCGAGCTTGAATTTGCCCGTGTACAGGCTGCGGTAGACGGCATAGATGCCGGGATAAAGTGTGATGCCGAGGAGATAAACTACGGCGGGACCCACGAGAAAATACGGAAACGCCTTCCGCATAAACCGGCTGCGGCGGCGTATTTGCTTGCCGGTGCCAATGGCTGGGAGCGCCAATTCATTCATAGGAATTATGTATTATTTCTTTCCGGCATTGTCAGCAGAAAAATGGCCGGAGTTTCCTCCGGCCACCAGTTTTCGAGGGAGATCAGAATGGGGCAGTCTTGCCCTTGCCCATCCAGAAGCCGGGTTCCGTGGCGGCAAAGTTCATCGGATCCTTGCCGGCATAGAAGCCATTCTTGGTCATGATGTCCTTGACTTTCACGACGGCCTCGTCGAGGGCGGCCTTCGGCTGCATTTCGCCGACAACCACCTTGTTGATGAGGAAGCCGATTTCCTGGTCGATCTGGAAACCCTGCGGCAGACGCGGCGCGCACCAGGCGTAGTCGAGCGCTTCGGACCAGACCTTGGCGGGCTGGGACACGGCGCGCAGCTTCTCATTGGTGAGAACCGACCTGTAGCCAGGCGCAACACCGTTGGCGTTGGCCTCGTTGATGGCCATGATCGAGGCCGTCGTGAGGTAGGCCAGCATGAGGAAGGCAGCTTCCGGCTCTGGCGATGTTACGGCGACACAGCTCGTTGAACCGGCAATGTTCGGCGGCGCATAGGTGCCACCGGCAACGCGGGGTTCATAGATGGTGAGCACATCGTCGCCGATCTTCGACTGGTCGGCGCGGGTGGCCTGCGTGCCGGAGTCCTGCCAGGAGATGTTGCAAGCAACCTGGCCGCCGAGCCATGCGGCGCGGTTGGTTGGCCAGTCGGCAGCGGCCACGCCCTCGATGGCATGCTTCGACAGCGCAACGATGGTTTCGAGGCCCTTCACGCCCGCGTCGCCGTTGAAAATGGGTTCCCACTTGTCATTGAACAGTTCGAGGCCATACTGGGCGGCGATGTGCTGCCAGGTATAGGTGGCCCAGAAGCCGCGGCCGCACATCATGCCAATGCCATTGACGCCTTTTTCGACCTTGTTCAGTTCCGGCGCCAGGCGGATCATTTCGTCATAGGTCGGAATCGACGTCATGCGGTCAACTTCGCCGCCCAGAACCTTTTTCATGATCGAAGGACGGACGTGCACCTGCTGGATATCGCAGTCGAACGGCAAGCCGAGTACGCCCTTGTCGGCCCAGTTGCCATAGTTCGCCTGATAGGTTTCGTAGAAGTCGCTGAAGGGCACCTTCCACTTGTCGATATATTCATTGAGCGGCTTCAGGAAGCCTTGCGCGCCGAAGTCACCCAGCCAGGGCGAGAAAAACTGGATGGCGTCGAAGCTGGCGTTGCCACCGAGGAACTCAGCGACCACCTTGTCGTACATCGAGTCGTCTGGAATTGCGACCAGCTCAATCTTGATGCCGGAGAGGGCCTCAAAAGGCGCAACCTGGTCCTGCGCCGATTCACGGTCGGCGGCGCCGATGGCGAAGCGGACGGTCTTGCCCGCATGCTCCTTGCGGATGCCTTCCCAATCCGCGGTGCGAATCCAGTCTTTCGCGGAATCCCACAATTCATCACTGTCGCCCAGTTTGTATTGGTCGCGGTATTCCTTCTTCACCATCTTGCCGACGCTGATGTCCTTCAGCACATCAGCCGGGTTTGCCATGGCCGCGAATGCGCCATTGACGTTGAACATGTTGACGCCGCCCGCTGCCAGGACGGCACCTGTGGCGGCAGTTGATTTCAGCAGCGACCTTCTGGTGATGAGGCCGGATTTCTTAGCTAGCATCTGTTGTTTCCTCCATATGATTGGCCTGCGCTTATTGGGGTTTTGCATGCCGTCAGGCCAGAATGCACGCAAGTTTCTTTCAATTCAGACAGCAAAATAGTACTTAATTCATTTTGGAAATGCAAATGTTTCGTTTGAAACTATCGAAAAATTCCGTTTGCCAGTCAGCATGTGCGTACAAATCGATTTGATCCGGGATTCTCCATATTTTTATGCAACACCACTATTTGTACAAAAGTCCGTTTTATGATATTTATGTATCTTTCCCGCCTGATACCTGACAGGGTTAAATGAAAAAGCGGTTTTTGCGAGGCCGAAAATCACGATGCTCGATAAAACAATAAACAGAAAAAACCGGGCGGCGGATGAGCGCGGCGCTGGCCGCGTGGCGCGCAACCGGCTGCGCATCGCCTGGATGTATTATGTGGAAGGCCTCACCCAGAACGAAATCGCCGACAAGCTGGGCATTGGCCGGGTGACCGTCGTTCGCAATATCAACGAGGCGCTGAAGCAGCGTGAAGTGAAAATCTGGATTGAAGGCGAGATCGCCGAATGCTTCGAGCTTGAGACGCAGTTGAAGCAGGCCTTCGGCTTGCGGGAGGCGGTTGTTGTGCCGGAGCCCGCCAGCGCGGCGCTGGTGAACAAATCCATCGGCGTGGCGGCGGGCATGTATATCACCGACTGCCTGACCGATGACATGTCCATCGGCGTGGGCTGGGGGGCGACGCTTTACGAGTCGCTGCAAACGCTGGCGCCGCGCCAGCTGGAAAATGTCCAGGTGGTTTCGTTGCTGGGCGGCATTGTGCAGGCGAGGCGCTATAATCCGGCGGAATTCGCCTGGCAGTTCGCCCGCGTCGTTGGGGCTGACTGCTATCTGCTGACAGCGCCCGCGGTTGTCGATTCCCCTGAGACGAAAGAGGCGCTCATTGAGCGCTGTGGCCTGCGCGATGTGTTGCACCGCGCCGAGCGGCTCGACATGGCGCTCTTGAGCGTTGGCAACATGGCGCCGGATTCCACCGCCTTCCGTTTTGGCTTCAATTCGGAAGAAGAGCGCACGGAGCTTATGCGGCTTGGGGCCGTCGGCGACATTCTCTATAATTTCTATGACGGAAATGGCGTTTTGGTCGACCACCCGCTCAACAGCCGCGTCATGTCCATTCCGCTGGAGCAATTGCGGGGCGTCCCCTCGCGCATTATTGCCTCAGGCGGGCATGGGAAGGTGGATTCCATTCTGGGGGCCATCAAGCTGGTGAATTGCAACGTGCTGATCACCAACGAGGCGACGGCGCGCGAATTGCTGCTGCGGCGGA
>VFJY01000194.1 GCA_009885825.1 Rhodobiaceae bacterium
GAGGTGTCGCATAGCTGGTTCAATCAATTCCGGAAACTCAAAGTCCGATATGAAAAGACAACCGTGAACTCCCTCGCCCTGCATCACCTCGCCGCCGCCACCATCGCCCTGCGGCGCTGCCGCAGCAAAACCGGCAAAAACATTATTTACGGATAGGCTCTAAATATCCTAATGTGTAGTATCAGTTCACTGAATTGCTGCAATTTTATGGATATGCAGTTTACTTGATTCAAAATTAATGACCCAAGGATCGCAACATGGCCGCCGAGATCGGACACTACGCTCTTATACTGGCGCTGCTTATCTCTCTGGTTCAAGCCAGTTTTCCGCTGGTTGGGGCCGCCCGCGGCGACCGGGGCCTGATGATGCTGGCCAGCCATTGCGCAGTTGGAGGCTTTGGCTTTGTGGCGCTGGCCTTCGCGGCGCTCACCTGGTGCTTTGTCACCTCGGATTTTTCTGTGGCTCTGGTTGTTTCGAGCTCGCAACTGGCCAAGCCGCTGGTTTACAAATTCACCGGCGTATGGGCCAATCACGAAGGCTCGATGCTGCTGTGGGTTTTGATCCTTGTAATCTTTGGCGCGGCAATTGCCATCTTCGGCCGCAACCTGCCAGCTGCGCTCAAGGCCCGGGTGCTTGCGGTGCAGGCGATGATCGCATCGGGGTTTCTGGCCTTCTCGCTGGGAACTTCGAACCCGTTCAATCGCCTTGACCAGGCGCCGCTCGATGGAAACGGGATGAATCCCATCCTGCAAGACCCTGGCCTCGTCATTCATCCGCCATTTCTCTATTTAGGCTATGTGGGTTTCTCCGTGGCGTTTTCGTTTGCGGTGGCGGCCCTCATTGAAGGCCGGGTTGATGCGACGTGGGCGCGCTGGGTCAGGCCGTGGGTTTTGGCGGCTTGGTGTTTTTTGACCATTGGCATAACCCTTGGAAGTTTCTGGGCCTATTACATTCTGGGCTGGGGCGGCTGGTGGTTCTGGGATCCGGTTGAAAATGTTTCCTTCATGCCCTGGCTGGCTGGCACAGCGCTGTTGCACTCATCGCTAGTTGTCGAACGCCGCCACGCCTTGGTGAACTGGACGATACTTTTGGCGATCCTGACGTTTTCGCTCAGCCTTATTGGAACCTTCGTGGTGCGCTCGGGCGTTCTAACCAGCGTGCATGCCTTTGCGACGGACCCGGAGCGCGGCGTGTTTATTCTGGCGCTGCTGATCTTGGCGACCGGTGGTGCTCTGACCCTCTATGCCATTCGCATTCCCGCTTTGAAATTTGGGGCGCCCTTTGCCGCCGTGAGCAGGGAAGGCAGCCTGACGGTCAACAACGTGTTGCTGCTTGCGGCGACGGCCACGGTCTTTCTTGGCACATTCTACCCTCTGTTTGTCGACCTCATGGGGCGCGACAAGATTTCAGTCGGGCCGCCATTCTACAACCGCACATTCGTGCCCATCATGGTCCTTCTCATGATCGCCATGGTGATTGGCCCTGCCCTGAAATGGAAACGCGACAGCTTGAAGAATGCCATATTCACAATACGGACGGCCATCGCGATCGCGGTTGCCGGCGCATTTCTGGTGGCTGCGCTCACCCTTGGAAAGCATTTGCTGACAGCCATGGGAATTGGCTTGTCGCTCTGGATCATCTGCGGCTCATTGATGGCGGTGGTCAACCGCATGAAGCTTGGCCGGACGGATTTTTCGCAATCGCTCAAGCTTGCAGCCAATGCGCCGCGTTCGTTTTATGGCCTGGTTATGGCGCACATGGGATTTGGCTTTGTGGTGGGTGCTATCACCACGGTTTCAACCTGGCAGCTGGAAAATGTCACAACCATGAAACAGGGTGAAAGCGCCGGCATTGCGGGATATGCATTTTTGCTGCGCGACGTGAAGACCTTGCGTGGCGCCCAGTATGATGCGGATATGGGGACATTTGACGTGACCCTGGACGGTTCGGCCATAACAACACTGACGGCCGAGCGGCGTTTTTATCATGTGCAGCAACAGCAGACGACGCACACGGGCATTCGCACAAATTTTATTTCCAATATTTATGTGACACTTGGTGAGCCGGACGGGTCCGGGCTCTGGGTTGTCAGATTGTATTATCATCCGCTGGCACCCTGGTTGTGGCTGGGTGGATTAACGATGGCTTTAGGCGGATTCACATCCCTGTCGGATCGCCGGTTCCGGGTTGGCGCACCGCAAAGGGCGCGTGGAAACTTGAATCCCGCGCCGGCTGAATGAGTACCCGTTTGCACATGAAATCATTCGCCGCCATTGCACTGATTCTAGCGTTGAGTCTTTTTGCTGGAAATGCTCGCGCTGTGATGCCGGATGAAGTGCTGGCTGATCCCGTTTTGGAAGCCCGCGCGCGCAATCTCAGCCAGGATTTGCGATGTCTTGTGTGCCAGAACCAGTCGATTGATGATTCATCTGCCCCCCTGGCAAAGGATTTGCGTGTAATTGTGCGTGAACGGCTCACGGCGGGAGACACTGACGAGCAGGTCATTGACTACCTCGTGGCGCGCTATGGCAACTATGTCTTGCTCAAGCCGCCGTTTCAGGGCGATACCCTGTTTTTGTGGATTGGGCCAGCTGTGTTCCTTATCGCAGCCGCTGGCATCTGCGCGTTGTATTTTCGTGCCCGCAAACGCAATGAAGATGAAATTGCAGTGCCGCTGACTGAAGGTGAACGTCAGCAGCTTGATGAAGTCGTGAAGGATTCCTGAATTATGGTGTTGTGGATTATATTGACAGTCATGTGTTCGCTGGCAGTCATGCTTGT
Source organism: Rhodobiaceae bacterium (assembly GCA_009885825.1). Classification (GTDB taxonomy): domain Bacteria; phylum Pseudomonadota; class Alphaproteobacteria; order Rhizobiales; family Aestuariivirgaceae; genus Aestuariivirga. The sequence goes on from VFJY01000194.1 coordinate 2,782, forward strand.
GACCGTGCCGCTGGTCAGGCGGTATGAGAATTACAGGGACATGGCCAGTGCGGGCACGAATATTTTCACGGATCAGCTGCGCGAAGTTGAAAGGGACCGCGGTCTCGGCGTGATTGGCGAGAAAGAAGCCGACCTCGCCAAGATTGAAATTGAGCGGCGCCTCATTGCGGCCGCCAAGAATGTGACTGAGCCCCGGCCCGTCTCTCCTGCTTGGCGAGCAGTGGCGCTGATGTCCGCCGTTGGATTCGTGGTGCTGGGCAGCGTGAATATTTATGCGCTGCGGGGCAGCCCGGATAAAACCGAGCGGCCATCACCTTCTCCGGTTGCAGCCACAGCGCAAGAACCTACACAGAATGCGGCGGGTGCGCCAGCGGCTAGTGAAGTTGATGCGATGATTGGCAAGCTGGCCAAGCGTCTTGAGCAAAATCCAAATGACGCCGATGGCTGGCGTATGCTGGGCTGGTCTTATTTCAATACGCAGCGCTATGAAGAATCGGCTGCCGCCTATGGCAAGGCCATGGCCATTGATCCCACCAATCTCGATTACAAGGCGGGCCACGCGGAAGCGCTTGTGCAAGCGGCGCAAGGCATGGTGACGCCCAGAGCGCAGGAGCTGTTTGCCGAGGTTCTCAAGGCTGATCCGGAGGAATTGCGGGCGCGGTTCTACACCGCGCTGGCGCGCGAACAGGCAGGGGATTTTTCGACCGCACTTGACGGCTGGCTGTCGCTTCTGGCCGAGGCGCCTGCTGATGCGGGCTGGGTGCCTGATGTCAAAAACAGGATCGCTGACTTGGCAAAGAAAACCGGCCGGGATGTGAGTGCGGCGTTGGCCAACGCGCCGACGCCTGAAGCACCTGCGGCTGGCGATTTGGTGTCTTCGGAACAGCAAGCCACGGTCGAGGGCATGATCGCGAAACTCGCTGCCAGGCTTGATGCCAATCCCCGTGACCGGGATGGCTGGGCGATGATGATCCGTTCGTTGAAGGTCAAAGGTGATGCTGAGGGTGCTGTGGCGGCGCTCAAGAAAGCGACAGAAATTTTCGCTGATGACCCAGCCGCAAATGCGCAAATTACTGAGCTTGCCAGATCTTTGGGTGTAACGGCAGATGCGGCGGCGGGAAACTAACCTGGTCGAGCAAGAATTGAAGGTCGGTACCGTTGATGACGAATGGCTTGCGGGTCATGGTTGTGTGCTCCTGTTTGCAGATGATTGACGCGTTTGTTCAAACTCAAGTTCAGTTTCAAAATCAGCACGCAACTGCGCTGCTCCGCCCTTTCAGGCATAATTTTTGATGCGATTGCACCACATCCATAGAATAGGGTCTGGAATTACTGTCCGATGCCCTGGTCTTGCAGCATGTTGTTGCTTGCCCGTTGTTGAATTGCCCGTAGATTTAAGCAGGCGTCCCTTCTGGCAGACGCCCTTCGCGTTTATGGTCTTGGCCAACGCTATGTTAGGTTTCGCTTCCGCGCCACCACATGTTGGCGAGCCAGAAGACTCGGGTGCTTTCCCGCCAACAAATTCGCAGGCATCTGAATGATTCCTGTGATAATCCATCATCGACTGACCAGGACTTGTTCAATTGCCCCACCAAACCAAAGCCGGCCAGAGTGCAACTGAACTTGACAACCGGACGGACCGGTATTTGCTTGCACTGCGGTCATCGAAATACAAGAGTGAGCTGGAACGCTAAAATGACTCCTGACTCTTTTCCAACACTCGCTGTTTCCTCCTGGAGTGTTCACCATGCATTGGGCATCATGCACCCGGACTCACCGGAGCGGGCCTTCGATGGGCGCGTGGAGGAGGCTTTTGGACCAGCCCAACTGGGTTTTCTTGATCTGCCGGGAAAAATCAAGACGATGGGCATCAACCGGCTGGAGCTCTGCCATTTTCATCTGGCGGGGCGCGATCCGGCCTATCTCCGCGAGGTGAGGTCCGCCTTGCAAGATGCCGGTGTCATTTTGCAAACGGTTCTCATTGATGATGGCGACATCACCAGCGTGGCATACGGCGAGAGGGACATTGCCTGGATTTCCTCCTGGATTGATGCAGCCGCGGAGCTCGGGGCGGAGAAAGCCCGCGTCATTGGCGGCAAGGGCAAGCCCACACCAGATAGTCTTGACCGCTCGGCGCAGGCCCTGATGAATCTGGGCCAAAGGGGCCAGAAAACGGGTGTGCGCGTCATTACGGAAAACTGGTTTGATACCCTGTCAACTTCAGCCCACGTCGAGCGTGTCCTGCGCCCACTCAATGGGCAAGTCGGTTTTCTCGCTGACACGGGCAACTGGAGCGGGGACAATAAATTCAGCGAACTCACCAACATTTTTCGCCATGCGGAGAATTGCCATGCGAAAGCCGATTTTGACACAGCCGACCACATGGATGAAGTCGATTTTGCGCAATGCATTGGGGCCGCAGTGATGGCTGGCTATTCCGGTCCCTACACATTGATCTACGAAGGGCCCGGAGACGAGTGGCAAGGATTGGTGCGGGAAGCCGCGTTTATCAGGCGCTATTTTTCCAAGACCCCTTGACTGGATATTCAAGCAACCAGTTGGCCAGCGGGGCCTTCGGGAAAATTTTTCTGCAAGTGTTTTTTAGCGGTGGATGACTTGAGCATGCCGATCTCAGTGGCATCGAGAATGAGCGCCACCCGGCCATCGCCAAGTATTGTCGCGCCAGCGACGCCAGCGACGGCCTCAAGGTTTTTGGTAATGCTTTTGACCACCACCTGCTGCTGGCCGATGACTTCATCGACGACGAGGGCGATTTGTCCGCCCCCTTCAATTTCAGTGATGATGGCTACGGATTGCTGCGGGTCGGTCACGGTATTTTGACCGAAGACCTGGTTCAAATGGATCAGCGGCGCATAGGTTCCATGGACATTCAGAACCTCGCCTGATCCTGGAACAAGGCCTGCATCTTTTTGCCATGGAGCCCGGCATTCAAGGATGCTGGCCATAGGCAGCACATAGCTCTCACATCCGGAGCGCAAGATCATGCCGTCCATGACCGCAAGCGTGAGCGGCAAAGTCATGATGACAGTCGAGCCACGGCCAGATTCGGATTTCAGGCTGACTCTGCCTCCCAGCTTCTGGATGTTGCGCCTCACGACATCCATGCCGACACCGCGGCCTGAAATACTGGTCACCGTATCGGCGGTCGAGAACCCCGGCATGAAGAGAAGATTATCGATATCCTCCAAACTCAGTTCGGCATCTTCCGTCACCAGCCCACGGGCGATGGCTTTTCTCATGACTTTTTGGCGGTCAATTCCCCGGCCGTCATCACTGATTTCGATGATGATGCGGCTGCCGCGCTGCTCGGCGCTCAAGGTAATGGTGCCTTCCTGCGGCTTGCCCGCAGCAATCCGGTCAGCGGCTGATTCAATGCCATGGTCGGCGGAATTGCGGATCATGTGCATGATCGGATCGCCGAGCTGCTCGTTCACGGTCTTGTCAATCTCGGTGTCTTCGCCCGCGACCTGCAGCCGGATTTTCTTTTTGGTTTGTTCTGAAAGCTCCCGCACCAATCTGGGCATGCGGTCAAATATGGCGCGAATTGGCTGCGCTCTGATGGCCATGACACTGTCTTGCAGGTTCTGCGTGTGGGTGAGAAGCTGTGACAGCTCCTGAAACAGGCCCGGATTGGCATCGTAGAGGGACTGATCGATCAACTGTGTTACGAGTGCCTGGGAAATGGCGATTTCACCGGCCAGGTTCACCAGCCTGTCAATGCGCTCCGTATCGACACGTATTGTCGAAGCCGTATGGTCAGCCGCCACCGGTTCTTGGGGCGGGAGTGCTTGTATTGCGGCTTTTCTTCGCTCACGGCGTTGTATCGTCAAGTTGCAGTCGCCTTCGACAAACTGGAATGCGTCGCGGATTTCCGCCTCGCTATGGGCCGTTTCAAGGCTGAAGGTCCAACTGAGATAGGCATCGGTGGCGTTCATTTCCACAAACGGCGGCAGTTCAGAAATGTCGGCGGTGACTTGCAAATTTCCAAGCGCCTCAAGCTGATTGACAATCAGCAACGGCTCATTGGCGCGCCTTAGCAGGCCCGCATGGGGGCGAAAACCAATGGTAAACGTGCTCATGTCACTTCGCGGCCTATCCAATTTTCCAGGCGTCAGCGCGGGGGCCGCCTCAGTCGCGCAGAGGCGAGCTATGTTCTCCAATGTTTCGATTGCGTTTGCCTCGAAGCCAATTGCCAACTCGGCGCCACTTCCTGCGGCACGGATGATATCTCCAAGGCAATCGGTTGACCGGAGAGCTGTTTCCAACAAGGCCTCTGATATGGTGATCTGCCCAGTGCGGATACCATCGAGCACGGATTCAAAGGCATGGGCAAATGGCACGATACGCTCAAAGCCAAACATTCCGGCACCACCCTTGATCGAGTGGATTGCGCGAAAAGCGTCATCGACAAGGTTCTGGCTGCGCCTGCCAGCGAGCAAGCTGGCGAGTGTAGTTTCGAGCGTTCGTATATGCTCGTTGCATTCGTCGAGGAACATGCGCTTGAAGCGTTCAAACTTGTCGCTCATGGAGAGCTTTCCGGCGTCGAAGCGGGTGACCTGACACTCTGAAGCACATGAGCCAGGCCCAGTTTCAAAAAGGCACTGTCAAAACTTGTGGATGAACCGCTGAGGGACAGGGGGCTTCCGGTCGTGCGGATCTCGATAAAAAAAGCGGTTAAAACCTGCACGCAAGCCGTGGACATCTGGGTTACAGCGCTGGCGTTGATCTGGAGGGGCACACCGCGGCCCAGGCCCTGTTGCAGAATATCCTTCAACGGTCCGGCTGAGCGCAGGTCGAGGATTGGATTGAGCGACAGGCTCAATCGTTCAACCCTGTTTTCCTGGACCGGCATGGTCGCTTCCCCAAAATCATTGTAGGCGCAAACTTGCGCCAGCCATTCCGCGAAGATGAATGAAAGGGGTTAACAATAGGCAAATTTCCGGCCCACCCGCATTTCTGCTCGGCGAGCCGGAATTTCAAAAGCGAGAGATACGCCTGTTAAACAGACAGCGCCGCTTCAACTTCGTTGACGCGATAACGCGCCATGGCCAGGTTGGCCTTTGACTTGTCGAGAACGAGGTAAATAAACAGGCCTGGCTTCTCGACGATCGGGCGAATGATGTGATACTGGCTGTTCAAGGTGATCAGAATGTCCTCGATCTTTTCCTTGAGGCCGAGCGCCTTCATCGTCTTCAGGTTGGCGCGCACGACTTCCGTGTTGCCAGCGGCTGCCACGTCAAGGTTGACGCCGGTGCCCTCCTTGCCGAGCACCATGCCCGAGTTCGCATCAACAACAGCGCAAGCGATGCCGCCGTCAACTTTCATGAGTTCAGAAATGCTTTCACTTACACTTGCCATTTTGGCATACTCTCCATTCTAACTTCAATCGAGATTTAATGCGCCGATTTTTCCGCATGCAGCCAGACTTCGCATGTCCACCTACCAAGCCTAAAAACCCCGCACCGCCGACTGTGGAAAATTTGCTCACCCAAAGTTTCCTGGCAGTGCCGTCCCTTCCGCGATGCCCCGGTTCACTTGCCTTGCGGCCATTGAACCGGAAAATAACGGTCGTCATCGTCAATGCCTGTCGATTAAACAGACATCGCCGCTTCAACTTCGTTGACGCGATAACGCGCCATGGCCAGGTTGGCCTTTGACTTGTCGAGAACGAGGTAAATAAACAGGCCTGGCTTCTCAACGATCGGGCGAATAATGTGATACTGGCTGTTCAAGGTGATCAAGATGTCCTCGATCTTGTCCTTGATGCCCAGGGCCTTCATGGTCTTCAGCTTGGCGCGCACGATTTCCGTGTTGCCAGCGGCTGCCACGTCAAGGTTGACGCCGGTGCCTTCCTTGCCGAGCACCATGCCCGAGTTCGCATCAACAACAGCACAAGCAACGCCGCCGTCAACTTTCATGAGTTCAGAAATGCTTTCAGATAAAGTTGCCATTTAAATCTCCATTACGTGGCGTTACCGGGAAGTTGGGTGCGGCCCGATGGTTTGCCGCATATGCTCAAGCTGCCTGCCTCATCAAATTTGTTGAGACCGTGCTTGCGCATTCAGATGTCGCGAAGACTGCTCTTCCGACCAGTTCATGGTGGTCAAAGACGGCGCACAAGACCAATTCATGATTGGGTATGCGACGCTGCAGGATGTGACCGTTGATTGATTCAAGAAGGATATGATCGCAGGCGGCGAGTTTCATTTCGCGGGCGACCGCGTCACCCAGCGCCTGCATGGAACTTGTCATGCTCGCAAGGCGCCCGCCCTGCTGCGCGTGGGAACCGGCGGAGGCTACTTCGAAGCCATCGTCCGAGACCATGACTGCGAATGTCATCGAAGGGCAGTCCCTACCGAGTTGTTGCAGGGCGGCGGCGCAAACTTCGCGCACGGGTTCCTGTTGGTGAAGTGGTTTCATGCTACGTCCTCCATTGGGGCTTCTGATTGGGCCTGGATATTGAACAGCAGCGCCGTGAGCGTGATCAGCATATGATCGCGGTTACGTGCATCCACTGAGAACACCGGCGCTGTGATGTGGGGATAGACTTCCCGGATGCTGTCGACATATTGCGACGTGTGGGGATATTCCTGGACGTCGGAGCGAGTGACGCCGATCACGACGCCGCCGCGCTCCTGCAGGGCCGAGAAATCCTTGATGAGTTCCAGCATGTCGCCAACGGGATCCTGCCCATCGTTGTTGATGAGAAGTATCAGACCAAGTGCCCGCTCTTCAAGAATGCGCCACATATAGTCAAAGCGCCGCTGGCCGGGCACGCCGTAGAGGCGCACTTTCTCGACACCATCAAGCGTGATTTCACCGTAGTCCAGGGCCACTGTGGTGGTTGCCTTGTTGGCCGTGGCGCGATCGGTGTTAGCGGCTTCCGTGGAAACCACAGGAATTTCACTTAGGGACTGGATGGCGGTTGTTTTGCCAGCTCCCATCGGTCCTGCGATCAGTATTACATGTTCAGCCATTTTCTATCTCACCAACCAAATTTGCTTTTGAAGCGACCAATCAGGCCACCGACACGACTGACCTGTTCAGGCTGCGTGACGGTTTGAAGTCGTCTGATTTCCACTCCGTTGTTTTCGTTGAGCAGCCCCATCAGGGTCAATGCGTTCATCGTGTTGATCACCGTGGCGATATCCACCCCGCAACGCAGGCTTGCGTCGTCGGCGGTGAGCGCTTCGCTGCCGAAACGGGCGACGAGATTCATGTGTGTGATCGAATGGGGCAACTCGGAAAAATTAGGCCAATACTTCAATTTGTAGCGCTTTGCGGGGTTAACCCATGGCGCTGGCTTGCCCGCTCCGGCGCGGAGGCCGACGTGCCACAGGAGCCGGTCAAGGCTGGTTCCTGGCGTGGGCACGGGCGAAGCTGTGTCGGCAGAAACAGCTATGATTTCGAGGCGAATGGCATCGGCGTCTTCTGGCATCTCGTTCAGCGCATAGGGCGCTGCAAATGCGCGGCGGCGGAGATCGATCCAAAGGGCCTCACGGTCGCGGCATAGCACTTTGATGATGCCAGGTTTCTGGCTTGCGAGAGATTTCAGGATGGTTTCGCCGAGGATCAGCATGCCAGTGCGGGCTGCTGTTTCGTGAATTACCGGGGGGGCTTGCGGTGCTGCCTGTATTTGCGGCGCCTTGCTGACACCCACTGTGTTGACAAAATCGGCTTCGGCCCGCTTGAGCATCTCCAGCAAGGCGGAAAGGCGCAGCGGCGCTGGCAGGTCTTGTGGATTATTGCTGATTTCACCCTGGCCGCAGAGGCGCACGTTGAGACGGCCACTGGCATTTTTGGCGGCGGCGCGCGGCCCGTGAATGACGACATCAGCCTTTGGCGTTTCAGCTATATCCCAAGTGGCGGAAAGCGACGCCGCAGCGCGGCTCACCATGGAGCGCACGAGCACCTGATGGTAACTGTCAACCTCCAAAAAGCCAATTGTATAGGTCGGGCGCATAGAACTCCTCGTGGTACAGTTGTCCAGCATATTGGCTGGCCATGTAGCATTCGGCGGAGTCTGGGCCGAAATTTGCGGTTTAGGACCGCAGGGCGCTCACGTTTGCGGGGTGAACACTCGCAAACATAGGTATCGCAACTTAACGAGAACTTAAATTGCCTACCCGCGTAAAATCACGGTGAACGGAGTTTTAACATAATTGGTTCAAACAGTTATTTATTGAATGCAACCAATAAACCGTGCCGGAGTGACGCTGCCGTGAGTGAGCCTTTTCGATTCTTGTGGGAACTGGTTGGCCGTGGGCCAGCGCCATCAGAATCCCAGGACTATCAGCCAGTCAACATCAAATCCGCAGATGTATTGAATGCCATCATCGACTGTGCGCCGACAGCCATTGTCACGATGGGATTTGATGGAACCATTGAGTACTGGAGCGCCGGTGCCGAGCGCCTGCTTGGCTTGAAATCCCCGGAAGCACTGGGCCAGAATATCTTCACGATGATACCTGGCCTCAGGTCCGCCATGACCCATGTGCCGACCGCATCGCCGGCGCTTCGCGGCGCATCCCAGTTGCAGGATTGCGCGGTGCATTTGGCGGACCGCTCGGTGTTCGTCGATATCCGGTTTTCACTTGTGGACGTGCCGGGCGCTGACGTGCGTTCGCTTGCCCTGCTTCTCGAAGATTCCAACCTGCGCCGAAACGCCGAGAACGCGACGACAAAATCCTTGACAGATCAACGCAACATGCTGGTGCGGGAAGTTCATCACAGGGTCAAGAATCATCTCCACGGCCTCATCGCCCTGCTGCGGCTGCAAGCCCTCGGCGGACCCAAGGGTGATCCGTTCGACCAAGCGGTTGATCAACTGCGCTCCATAGCGCTGGCCTACGGCGTGCAGGCCCAAAGCAACACCGGCAATTCCAGCATCGCGCTGCTGCTCGAACGGACAATCACAAGCCTCGGCGTCAATTCAGGCACCAGCATTCACTATGAAAAGGGCTCTGGCCTTCTGGAAAGCCTCGCTCTGAGCGAGGGTGATTCCGTGCCCATCGCGCTGATCGTCATGGAGCTTCTGGCCAACGCACAAAGCCATGGCTCGACGGGTGAAGTGGATGTTGTGGTGCATGAGTCAGCTGACAGGATTGACATTACTTTCTCCAACAAGGGTTCCCTGCCCGAGAACTTCAGCTGGGAAAATTCGAAGGGGTTCTATTCGGGGCTGACACGGGCCAAGGCGCTTTTGCCCACGCGCGGCGTGAAACTCACCTACCGCGAAGACGAGGGCCGGGTCATTGCTTTCCTCACTCTGGATATTCCGCTCGCACTTGCCCCCATTCAAGCATTCGCCGAGGCCTCCTGATGCACAAGCTGCTATTTGTCGAAGACAACCGGATCATCCTGGCGTCCATCTCGGCGCAATTGGCTGAAAAAGGCTATCAGATTGACTCCGTCGACAACCTCGAGGACGCGGGCCGGATGGTCGAGACCAAGACCTATGATCTGGCGCTTCTCGACTACTGGATCGCCACCAACTCTTCGCTGGATTTCGCGGCAACACGGCTCAAGCCCAATGGCACGCCATTTATTTTCCTCACCGCCTACTCAGACCAGCCAACGGTTGATGCGTGCCTGGCCATCGGTGCCTCCTCCTATCTGGCCAAGCCCTTTGAGGTTCACCAGCTGGTGCCGATCATTGAAACAACATTGGCCCGGCATGCGGATGTGGCCGAACACGCCAAGCGGGGCGACAAGCTTGAGCGGGCACTGCATGAAAGCCGGGAAATTTCCATTGCTGTCGGCATCAGCATGTACAGCCATGGGATCTCGGACAAGGATGCCTTTGCGCGGCTGCGCGACAAGGCACGGTCGGAACGGCGAAAGTTGCAGGAACTGTGCGCGGAAATTGTCAGCGCCGCCAATAATCTGGCGAAGCTGAACTAGTATTAGGATTATACACTCTTAATAGGTTTTTAAATTTACAGAGAGGCTCGTCCAGCGGGTTTCCCGCATGGGGAGCCAGGGGGCGGCGGGGAAGAGCCAATTCCTGCCAGCGAGCCTCGCAAGTGCCCTGGGATTGATTTCTATTTAAAGTAGTTAAATTCCTATTTCACATCCATGACGGGTGCCCTACCGTTTAGCGCAAAATCCGGTCCAATGAAATTCTTCCGGGGCCGATCACGATAGTGGCCAGCGCCATGGCAGCCCAAGGCAAATGGAAGTTGGCCCAGCCATCGGGAATAGTGAGCTGGATCAGAGCTGTCATGAGCAGAAGGCCTGTGGCTGCAAATCTTGTTCCAAGCCCAGCCACCAGCAGGACTGGCAGAATGATTTCTGCCAGCGAGGATCCCC
>VFJY01000209.1 GCA_009885825.1 Rhodobiaceae bacterium
TGGCCTGAAGCGAACTGTTAAACATAGGGAGTAAACGTAAGATGAACAAGCGAACGACAGTAAAGGGAATTGCCGCGGCCCTCGGCGTGGCGACTTTGATGACGATGGGCGGCGCCATGCAGGCTTCGGCCGAAGACGTCACCTTGACCATGGCTGTTCCTGATTGGCCGCCAACCCGCATCATGAAAAAGATGTTCGACGAGCAATACAAGTCGAAAACCGGCAACACCGTGAAGCTCGAAGTCGACTTCATTCCGTGGCCTGACTTCTATACCCGCGTCAACGCTTCGCTGACTTCAGGTGAACAGAAGTACAACTTTGCGGTTTCGGATTCGCAATGGCTCGGTGCCTTTATCGAAGGCGGCTATTTCCGCAAGATTAACGACCTGATCGATGCCGACCCCGAATTGAAGGCCACAATGGATTCAATGCACCCTTCCATCGTGGCTGCCTACTCGACGTATCCACACAAGACACCAAACTACTATGGCTTCCCGCAATTCCCGGATGTTCTGGTGAACTTCGTCCGCAAGGACGTGGTTTGCAATGAAGACGAGCAGAAGGGCTTCATGGAGAAGTTCAGCGTCAAATTGCCGTGCACAGGCGAAGAGCTCGATGCAATGGATTGGGACATGTTCGAGAAGGTCGGCCAGTTCTTCCAGCGCAAGAAGGGCGACAAGCTCGCTGGCCAGGTCCTTGACGACGACTTCTATGGAATCGCCTACCAGGCCGGCAAAGGCTACGACTTCTCGTCGATGCAGGTCAATGGCTTCATCTGGCAGAACGGCGGCAACATCTGGGATGAAACCCAAGCGCCAAAAGGCCAGGCTGAGGGTGTGGTAAATTCGGCGGAATCCGTGAAAGGCCTCGACCAGTATTTGCGCATGATCCAATACATGCCGCCGGTCGCCAGAACGGGAACCATGGACATCTTCAAGTCGGACGAACTGTTCCGCGAAGGCAAAGTGGCCATGAACGTCAACTGGATCGGCCTCGGTGAAGCCTCGCTTGACCCGAAATCCTCCAAGGTTTCAGACAAGTTGGTCTTCGGCTTGGCGCCGGGAACCAAAGGTGCCGATGGCAAAATGGTCCGCTGGTCAAACATCGGTGGCCAGCCCTTCGTGCTGACAACCTGGACCACGGATACCCAAATCAAGGAAGCCGTCGATTTTGTGAAATGGTGGTTGTCACCTGAGATCCAGCATCAGTTCTCGGCGGGTGGTGGGCAGTCCGCCATTACGGGCGTTTACGAAGATCCAAAGTACGTTGGGTATCGCCCCTGGAACCGTGCTTGGGCTGCCAGCCTCGAATGGCAGAAGGATGTGTGGCACGTGCCGCAATTCTATGACTTGCTCACCCAGCAGCAGGACCAGTTGGATCTTGCCATCACCGGCAAGCAGGATGCCAAGACCACTTTGGACAATGTTGCCAAATATCAGCAGAATCTTCTGAAAGAAGCCGGGTTGATCGAATAAGTCCTATGTGAAAATCAGGAGACGCGCTCGTCAAAACGGGGCGCGTCTCTCTTGCCTCACCGCCCAACTGAAAAAGAAGAGAGATGACCGCCACGGCAACGCAACAACCGGCCAGTGACCTGTTCACCATATCGCTGGGCAACTGGAAACTCGCAATTCTCTCCGGACTCGTGGTGTCAGTTGTCGCCGGCGCGGTTTTGCCTGCGTCCGCATCCTTCTGGATTGTTGGAGCCATGGCCGCCATGATTGCCGCCGCTTTTGCCTTCAACGCCTACCGCCGTAAATACTATGGTGGTCTACTTGTCGCACCGGCCATCGCCGTGCTGTTTGTGATGAATATTTTTCCACTGCTGTGGTCACTGGGGCTTTCCTTTTTCGCCTACCAGTCAAACCAGCAGTCCATCCGCTTCGTCGGCCTGAACAACTACATCAAGGCCCTCACCAATGACATTGCCGCCGCTGATAACTGGGATGCCCTCATCAACACCGCTATGTTCGTGGTGTTCACAGTTTCGGCACAGATGATTGTGGGTTTTCTCCTGGCCTTGCTGTTTGCCAAGCAGTTCCCCTTGCGGAAATATCTGCTCATTCTCGTGCTGACACCAATGATGCTGTCTGTCGTCGCTTCCGGCGTGTTCTTCACCTACTATTTCGATCCGACCTTCGGCATTCTCAGCTACGTGATGGGAAACATCACTGGCGAGCAGTTCATCTTGATGGACAACAAGGTGGGAGCGGTTGCAGGCATCGTTTTCGCGGACGCGTGGATGTGGTCGCCGTTTGTCATGTTGCTGGTGCTTGCAGGCCTCGTTTCAGTGCCCAAATTTCTCTATGAAGCGGCGGCCATTGACCGCGTCAGCGGTTGGCGGCGCTTCTGGACCATCACATTTCCCTACATCCGCGGCCTTCTCATGCTGGCGTTGCTCTTCCGGACCATTGAGGCATTCAAGCTGGCAGACCTTGTCATCCTCCTTACCAAGGGCGGCAATGATACCATGACGATATCCTATCACCTCATTCGCATTGCCAACGAGCAAAACAAAACCAGCGAAGGTGCGGCCATTTCCTATGTCATGCTTTTCATGGTGATTGTGCTCACCAACCTCTACCTCTATTTGGCCAACCGCCGCAGCCAGGGAACCTGAACACCATGAGTGCAGCACCATCTATTTTTGAAAAGCTTGGTTTTCGCAAAGCCAGCGGTGTCGGCGAAGCAGGCTGGGGTCACACACTGCTCGTGGCCATCGTCGCCTTCATTTACTTTCTGCCCGTTCTGATGATTATCTTCACTGCACTCAAGCCTGCCACTGAAGCCCTCTCTGTTCCGCCGACATTGTCGCCAACGTCGCTCTTTGGCCTTATCCCCGAACAATTTGTTTTTTCACCTACGCTGGAAAACTTCACCTCGGTCTTCTCCCGTTCCATGACGGTGGGTGGTGCACCTGAAGACACAGGCTTCGACCACTTCTTCTTCAACTCCATCGTCATCGCCTCGGTGTCGGTGCTGCTCGCCCTCATCATCGGCACACTTGCTGCCTATGGATTCTCGCGCTACCCACTCAAGGGCAACGACACCTATCTCTTTATCATCCTGACCACGCGCATGCTGCCCGCCATTGTGGTGATTATTCCGGTGATCCTGATGTTCCGGGTCGTTGGTCTTTCGGGCTCCTACATCGGCATCATCCTTCTCTACACCGCCTTCAATCTCGCCTTCACCATCTGGATGATGAAAAGCTTCTTCGACGAGCTTTCAACTGACGTTGAAGATGCGGCGCGCATTGACGGCTCGTCGGAAGTAAAGGTTTTTCTGAAAATCTGCCTGCCACAGGTAATCGCGGGCCTCGCCGCCACTTTCGTCTTCGGCCTCATCCTCACCTGGAACGAGTTTCTCTTTGCCCTGCTTCTGACCGGAGTTGATACGCGCACCGTGCCCGTCGCCATGAACCAGGCTGTTTCATCGGGTGGCCGTGGCACGGATTGGACATTGCTCGCGGCCATCGAAACGCTGTTCCTGATCCCGGTGTTCCTCGTCACCTTCTTCCTTCAGAACCACCTGCTGCGCGGCGTGACCTTCGGAACGGTGAAGCGCTGATATGTCAACGATTGAGATCAGGAAGCTGACCAAGAAATTCGGCGAATTCGTAGCCGTGCAGGATGCCGATCTGTCCGTGAAGGCAGGTGAGGTCGTCTGCCTCCTGGGGCCTTCCGGCTGCGGCAAAACCACAACGCTAAGAATGATCGCGGGACTCGAACGCGCGACCGCCGGCGATGTCATCATTGCCGGAAAGCGCATGAATGAACTCACGCCGGAAAAACGCGACATCGCCATGGTGTTCCAGTTTTACGCCCTCTATCCCGCCCTGAGCGTCGGCCAGAACATCGCCATGCCATTGCACTTTGAGAAGCTGTCGCAGGCCGACGCGGACAAGCGCGTGAAGAAGGTGGCCGAGATATTGCACTTGACCGACGTGCTGGACCGCATGCCGGGCCAGGTTTCCGAAGGCGAAAAACAGCGCATTGCCGTGGCCCGCGCCATCATTAGGGACCCCAATTGCTTCCTGTTTGATGAGCCCTTGTCGCGCCTTGATGTGGAGCTTCGCCATTCCATGCGGGGCCAGATCAAGGAAGTGTTGTCAAACCTTTCCAAGGCGACGGTGATCGTCACGCACGATCAGCTTGAGGCCCTCACTATGGCGGACCGCATCGCCATCATGCGTGACGGCATGATCGAGCAGGTGGGAACCCCCCATGAAGTTTTCGCCAAGCCAGCCAATGTTTTCGTGGCAAGTTTCATCGGCACGCCGCAAATGAACCTGATGGAAGCTGAATTGAAAAAATTCAGCGATGGAGTTGTCTCAGTAACCGTGGCTGGAAACAATGTCGAGATGCCAGCCGACCCCGCCGTGTCAAAGCTCAAGCCATCGAAAGTGATGATCGGCATCAGGCCCCGCGCCTTCACCGCTGAAAGCAAAGCCAGCCGCAGCACAATAGGGGCGCAAGCCGAACTCATCGAGCCCATGGGCGCTGAAACATTGATTCACGCCCGCACAGAATCCGGCGGCGATATCCGCGTTGTGGTGCCACGCGCCCAGCGTATAAAGATTGGCGAAGTGCTGCATCTGAAGCCCGATCCCAAGCAGACGCATTTTTTCGGTGATAACGGAAAGGCGGTGCGCGCATGAGCAATGATATGCACAGGGGAATGTCGCCCAAGGAGGCCCTCCGCCTCGAATTTTTCATCATCGGCCTGGGGCTTCTGGCACTCGTGCTCATTTTTCAGCCCTTCAGTCTCACGCTGTTTGCTATTGGCAGTGGACTTGTGGTTCTGGCGGGGCTGGTGAACAATCTGCTGCCGCTGGCCCAGCCTGGCGTTCAGATACGCGCAGTCGTCGTGGTGGCCCTCGTGGTGGCCATGATATTCTGCATTGTTCTGCTGGTGTCAATTTCCGCGGCCCATCTCTATGGCGTGTTCTTTCTGAAACCGCCTGATCCCAATACGGTTGCCGGGAAAGCCATGCTGGCGGCCAAACCCTTCTACATGCAAACCTTTGTCTGGGGCCTTGCCGTGGTGGCAGCGGCCTTGGCGGCGCTCATCACCTACATGAACAGGGTTCGTTCGTGACATGAAGTACGACGTTTCGGTGCTCGGGCTTTACATTCTCGATGTGCTGGGAAGGCCTGTTGTCAAAATTCCGGATGGCGGCAATGTTGATTTCATCGAAGAGATCAGGCTCACGGTTGCCGGAACAGCGGGTGGAACCGTTGTCGACACGGCCAAGCTGGGCTTGAAAAGCCTGGCGGTTGGCGCCGTAGGCGATGACGAGAAGGCCGATTGGGTGTTGATGACGCTCAATAAGCATGGTGTCGACACGTCCGCCATGCAGCGCCTGAAGGGTGTGCCCACCTCGGCGCCGATCCTCAATGTCAGGCCCAATGGCGACAGGCCAGCGCTGCATGTGCGCGGCGCCTCCGATCATTTTGACGTGGACCCATCCCTTTATGACCAGGTGTTCGATGCGCCCATCATCCATCTCGGTGGAACCGGCCTGCTCAAGAAGCTGGATGGCCCAGCCAGTGTGACGCTGCTCAAGGAGGCCAAAAAACGCAATCGCATCGTAACCTTTGATTTGATCGCGGCAAGCGCGGAAACCATTGGCAATGTCGTGCCGCTGTTGCCTTTCATCGATTACTTCATGCCCTCAATCGAGGAGGCGCGCGATATGTCCGGTCAATCTGCTGTCGGGGATTGCGCCAAATTCTATCTTGATCGCGGTGCCGGGTGCTGCGTGTTCACATTGGGTGGGGACGGCGCCTTCTACGCGCACAGCGACGGCACGCGGCTCAAGTCGCCTGCCTATGACATCCGGATCGTCGACACCACGGGATACGGCGATGCCTTCGATGCGGGCTTTATAACGGCGCTTCACCATAAAATGGACACCGAGACAGCATTGCGTTTTGCCCAGGCTGCGGCCGGTTTGGTGGCCACCGGCCTCGGCTCCGATGCGGGAATTATCTCCTTCGACCATACACTTCAAACCATGAAGAACTGGAAAATCAAATCATGAGGTTCACCGGAAAACGCGCCGTCGTCACCGGAGGAGCATCGGGCATTGGCGAGGCCGTGGTCAAGCGCATTGAGGCGGAAGGCGGCAAAGTTGTCGTCTGGGACGTGAATGGTGGCATCAAGGTTGACATTTCTGATTGGGAGTCCGTTGAGCGCGCCGCCGCGGAAACCATCAGGCAGGTCGGCGGCATTGATATTCTGGTGAACAGCGCAGGCATCACCGGACCCACCGTGCCCGTCCTTGAATTTCCCGTTGATGGCTGGCGCAAGGTGATCGACATCAATCTCAACGGCACTTTTTATTGCAACCGCGCGGTGGTGCCCCACATGGTTGCCCAAAACTATGGCCGCATCGTCAACATCGCCTCAATCGCGGGCAAGGAAGGCAATCCCAATGCGTCTGCCTATTCCGCCTCAAAGGCTGGCGTCATCGGCCTGACGAAGTCGCTCGCCAAGGAACTGGCCAAGACCAACATCACAGTGAATGCGGTAACCCCCGCCGCAGTCAGAACCCCGATCTTCGACCAGATGCCGCAAGCCCACATCGATTTCATGCTGTCAAAAATCCCAAAGGGCCGCTTCGGCACCGTGGATGAAATGGCAAGCCTCATCTGCTGGCTGGCAAGCGAAGAATGCTCCTTCTCAACCGGAGCCGTGTTCGACGCCTCCGGCGGCCGGGCCACGTATTAACAAGAGTCCCTCTGACTGAGACTGAATCGATAGTTCTTTCCAAATCAGCTATTTTTTTTCAGCATTGCTGCTTGGCGGGCGCCAACAGCAAGGCCGAAACCCGTTCCCTGGATTTGCGTGAGCTGGCTGTGCCGGCAGTTGCAAACGGCACTAAGCCGCCGTGTATCCCCCATCGATCAGAATGTCCTGGCCGCAGACGAGGTCGGAAGCGGAGGACGCGAGATAGAGGATCATGTCGGCCACCTCGATGGGCTTGCCGAAGCGCCCGGCCGGAATCTTGGCCAGCATGGGCAAGCCCTTGTCCGGTTGGCCCCAGACCTTTTCTCCCATGGGCGTGAGGATCACCGTGGGGCAAACCGAGTTTGTCTGGATGTTGTGTTTTGCCCATTCAACCGTCATTACTTTGGTCAGCATGTTGAGGCCGCCCTTGGACGCGCAGTAGGCTCCATGGTCATCGAGCGCGACAACGCCTGCCTGCGACGAAACATTGATGATCTTGCCAGCCTTCCTTGCGATCATCTGGGGGGCCAGCTCCCGGGCCAGCAGAAACGGCGCCCTGAGGTTGACGGCCATTGTCGTGTCCCAGTCGTCAACTGTGGCCTGGAGCAGGGGGGCGATCAGGGCAACGCCTGCGTTATTGACCAGAATGTCAATGGCGCTAAAGGCTTTGATCGCGGCGCGCGCCGCCTCCAGCGGGCCCTGGGCCGTGGCGAGGTCCGCCTCGATGGCAACGCATGTCCGCCCCAGAGCCCTGACTGCTGCGGCAACCTCGGCAAGCCCCGCCGCGTCGCGGCCCACCGCCGCGATGTCGGCGCCCGCGTCCGCCAGCACCTTGCAGGTTTCAAAGCCAATGCCCCTGGTCGCCCCCGTGACCAGCGCCCGCTTGCCGGCGAGGCCAAATCTTTTCACCCATTCGCCCATTGTTTCCCTCCCGATCTCCGGTAATCATTCCATGCAAGGCCATTGGGGGTCAATGGCTGCACAGAGGGAAACTGGCATATGGAAAGAATGGCGCAGATCATCAAGGTGAAGCCGGAAGTCATCCCCGAATACAAGCGCATCCACGCCGCCGTCTGGCCCGAAATCCTGAAGGCCATTTCCGATTCAA
>VFJY01000020.1 GCA_009885825.1 Rhodobiaceae bacterium
AAGCTGCCAAACCGACGCGATTGACCCGGAGCGGAACTGAAGGACCTTCGTTCGTCATAGTTCGCGAATTCAGTAAATTCTTCGTTTTGCTCATGATCGGAAAATCTGCCGGCTCATGCTCCGGACTTACGCAACCCACATGACTTGAGCTATTCAGCAGACTCGATCTCTGCCGGCAGAAGCAATCGGACTGCTAGAATGCAGAGCAAGGTTGTCAACGCCAGGATGATAGCGACAAGCGCATTGATGTCAGGCGAAAATCCCAGGCGCATCATGGCCCAGAGCCTGATCGGCAAGGTGCTGTCAGTGCCCGTCACCAGCAGTGTGATCATGGTTTCATCAAAGGACAGGGCAAAGCTCAAAACGCCGGCGCCAATCAGCGTGCTGGCAAGGTTCGGCAGAATGATATGGCTAAAGGTCTGCCATGCGGATGCTCCAAGGTCGGTGGAAGCCTCTATCATTTCGGTGCCGATGGATTGCAGGCGAACCACGATGGTGCGGTAGGTGAGCGCCTGGACGAAGACGGTATGCGCCACAATGACGGTCATCAGCGAACGCGGTATTCCGGTTTCGCGGAAGAAGATCAGCAATGACAGGCCGGTAATGATCGGCGGCATCAGGAAGGGCAGGTATATTGCAAACTGCATGGCCTCGCGGCCCAGCGATCTGCCGCCGCAATAGTGAATGGCAAGAAGCGTGCCGCAGATGATCGAAAGCAGGGAGGCTGAGAAGCCGACGATAAGCGTATTGCCTACGGCCTCGAGGATTCCTGCATTGGTCGTGAGTGCGACGTAGGACGATAGCGACGGGTCATGCCATTGGACCTCCCCGTGCGCGATGGCAAAGAAAGATGAAACGATGGGAATGACCAGTGGGCTGTAAAGCAACACGAATACCACGCCGGTCATAGCCCAGAGCGCACCAATAGCATATCTTGGCAGCCGCATCATCTTTGACGGGCCTCCAACCGGCTTCCCGCAGCAATGACAGCAATGACCACGAGCGCCAGGACAGTGGCAAGCGCCGCGCCAAATGGCCAGTTGAAGGCCGTGCCAAACTGGCTGTAAACGATGCGGCCAAAAGTGAAGCCGCTGTGACCGCCCACCATTTGCGGCGTCAGAAAATCGCCCATTGCCAGAACGAAAACGAACGATGCCGCAGTTACAATGCCGGGCACGCTCAGCGGCAGGATGATGCGCGCGAATGTCTGCAGGCTGGAGGCACCGAGATCGCTTGAGGCTTCGATGAGGTCGCGCGGGATCCGCTCAAGCGACAGAAAGATGGGCAATATGGCAAAGGGGATGAGCAATATCGTGAGTGTCAGGAGCACGGCGTTGAGATTGAACACAAAGAGGGTGAGGGGCGCCTCGATCAGCCCGGTCCACAGCAGAAACCGGTTCAGGAAACCC
>VFJY01000094.1 GCA_009885825.1 Rhodobiaceae bacterium
AAATAAAACGCGATATTTCAATAAGATAGAGGAAATTCGTGGCGGAGGGGGTGGGATTCGAACCCACGGTACGCTTTCACGCACAACGGTTTTCAAGACCGTCGCAATCGACCACTCTGCCACCCCTCCGCGGGGTCTGTCTGATCGTTAGAGCAGGCGATGTAGCATTATCAGCTCAGGTTTCAAGCCCTAATCGGCGTAGCTGGCATCGGTGTCGTCGAGTATGGATTTCATCTCGGAAAAATGGGCGTGGAACTGCTCCCGGTCGCTCTCCCACTCTTGCGCGGTTTTCTCCGCAACCTGGGCTGTCATCACATGCAAGGGTTGGCCGGTTTGGTAGGCCAGCACCAGATTGCGGCATGAGCGCTCAAGATAATAGGTGAGATCATAGGCTTCGGCGACGGTTGCCGCACACACCAGCACCCCGTGATTTCCCATCATCATGATGCCCTTGTTGCCCATAAGCTTGGCGATGCGCTCGCCCTCATCGTCGGTATTGGCCATGCCGCCATAATTCATGTCAAAGGCGACGCGATTGAAAAACCGCGCCGTGTTCTGGTCGATCGGTTTGACGTCCGGATCGGCAAGTGATGCTATGGCGGTGGCAAAGGGCGTGTGCAGATGCATGATGCAGCGCGCTTGCGGGAGCAGGGCGTGCAGACGGCCATGCAGCGACCACGCCGTCAAATCCGGCGCATTCGGCTTTTGCATCGTGGCGTGATCGTCTGTGTCGAGGAGCAGAAGTTCTGAAGCCTTGATTCGCGAAAAATGCCGCCAGCGCGGATTCATCAAGAATTTCTTGCCGTCACTTGATACCGCAAGGCTGAAATGATTAGCCACCGCCTCATGCCAGTCGTTTCTGGCCGCAAGCCTAAATGCTGCCGCAAGGTCAACACGCAATTGCCATTCGTTTGAGTCATGACTACGGCGATTACTTAACTTGGTGACATTGCCCATTGCATGATTCCTTTGCTATGATGCCTGACTGGTAAATAGCAGACACCAATCATAACGTACAGAAATTCTAACGGAGGCCGACCGTGGCACTATTCAGAAAATTCAGTTTGGCAGCGTTTTTTGCGTGTGTTTTGTCATCAGGCGCGGTGGCGGGCAGCGGAGCGGACGGCATTTGGATGCTGGAAAGCGGCAAGGTCACAGTTCGGATCGCGCCCTGCGGCCCGAATCTTTGCGGCGCCATTGTCGCCTTGGCAAAACCGCTCAACAAGGCGGGGAAGCCCAAGCTGGACAAAGACAATCCTGACAAGGCGCTGCGCAGCAGGCCGTTGATCGGCCTCACCATTCTGTCCAATATGAAGCCTTCGGGTGAAAACAAATGGCAAGGCAAAATCTACAATGCCGATGATGGCCGGACCTATTCGTCCTATATGAAGCTTTCAGGCGATAACATGAAAGTCAAGGGCTGCGTCGGGCCGTTTTGCAAGACGATGCTTTTCAAACGCGTAAGCCAGCTCTCTTTGGAGTAGCGATACAAACATGTTTCAAATATCCTGGGTTGGAGCTAGCATGAGTAGATGGGCAGATTCCTTGTTTGTTTGGTAGTAGGCGCAGGTGTTTTAGGCTCGTCGGTTGCCTTTGCGCAAACCATTGACGAACTGCCATTCGCGAAAAAGCTGAAGCTGGCCCAAGTTGGCGATGAAGACGCGCAAATGGCCGTGGCGCTTGCCTATGAGCAGGGCGAGGCCGCCCGGCTGGATTTGGCCGAGGCGGCAAAATGGTATCGCAAGGCAGCGCTTGCGGGCAATGTTGAAGCGCAATACCGCTTGGCGCGCATCGTGAGCAGGGGGGCAAAGGGCCTTACCAAGGATCTTCCAACCGCCGCGAAACTTTATGAAGCTGCCGCGAAAAGCGGCCATGTTGAAGCGCAAAATGCCACCGGCCTGCTATATCAGAACGGCCTAGGCGTTTCGACAGACGAAGCAAAGGCAGCAGAATGGTATCGCAAGGCCGCTGAGGCCAAACTGGCGTCAGCAGAAAACAATCTGGGGCTTCTGTATCTCAGTGGCAAAGGCGTTCCCCGTGATCCCAAGGAGGCATTCAGGCTGTTTGAACGCGCCGCCAACCGGGGTGATGGCTGGGGCCTTAACAATTTGGGCGGAATGTATGAAATGGGCTGGGGTGTCGATAAAGACCCAACAAAAGCGCTAACTTACTATCGGCAGGCCCTGGAAAAGGGCATCGCCTCGGCCCAAAGCAACTTGGTCAGGCTTGATCCGACGACTGCTTCTGTGGCGGCACCGGTTGCAGCCGACTGAGATTCTTTGCCCGTTAACCACGTAACTCAATCCAAAATTTACGACGCCTACGCGAAAACTCCGACCGTGCCTTTGTTGCACCGCCACGAGGCCAGTGGCCAGTTCGGAGTGTTTGTATGCGGAAATCTTGTGTTATTAGCGGTATATTGGTCGCCATAAGCTTGGCGCTTGGTGGCTGTTCCTCTGACAACCCGAAGAAGCTTGATCCCTTTGCAGGTGTCGGCAGTCCCTATTATCCGGGCACCGGAGAAATTCCGGCTGGCGGCGGGCGCTATCATGTCGGCAAACCTTATCAAGTCGCAGGCCGGTGGTTCACGCCAAAAGAGCAGCCCAACTACGACAAATCCGGACCAGCCTCATGGTATGGCGAAGCATTCCACCGCCGCATGACATCAAACGGCGAATGGTTTGACATGAATGACCTTACCGCCGCCCATCCCACCCTTCCACTCCCTAGCTATGCGAAGATCACCAATCTGGAAAATGGCACAACGGTGATTGTGCGTATCAATGACCGCGGCCCTTTTGTCGGCCCCCGCATCATTGACTTGTCGAAGCAAACAGCCATAGCCCTTGGCTTCCTGAGGCAAGGGAAAACCGATGTTCGGGTTCAATACATTGGTCCGGCGCCATTGGACGATACTGGAAGCCATCTTATGGCCATGAACCATGAACTTGAGCGTGGAACCGCGCTCAAACGAATGATTGCAGCGGTTGACACGAACCGGCCAGTGGAATTCCAAGTGGCTTCGGCTGAATCCCAAGAGCCAGAGATTTACGCCGCAGTGGCTCCTGCCAGCCCAGTGAATTATTTCATCCAGGCGGGCCTGTTCAGCAATATCAGCAATGCGGAGCGCGTTGGCCGCAAGCTCTCCGGAGTGGGCGGTGTGCAAATCCTTCCTCTCGAAGGCTCCAATGGCGACCTGTTCCGTGTCCGCGTTGGCCCTTGGAACCAAGCGGAAGACGCGAAAATGGCGCTCGACCAGGTTTATGAACTGGGACTGCCCGATGCCCATGTCGTCAGGGACACATTGCAGCGAGTCGCCCTGCAATAGAACCTTCGCGTTGATTTTGGCGTGAAAGCCCCCTAGTTTCGAGCGATGAACAAGCTTAGAATCGTCGTGAAATTTTTGCTGTGGTTGGCGCTCGGCGGTCAGGCATGGGCCCAGGACGCGTTTGAAACCAAGGCGGCGCAGGCCATTCTGGTTGACGCGAAGTCCGGCATCGTGTTCTTTGAAAAAAACGCCGATGCACTCATCCCCCCGGCCAGCATGAGCAAGCTCATGACCATGACCATGGTGTTTGAAGCGCTCAAGGCGGGGAAGCTGACGCTGGATCAGGAGTTCCTGATCAGTGAAGATGCCTGGAGGAGGGGAGGGTCATCCTCCGGCGGCTCCACCATGTATGCGGAGCTCAATTCTCGCGTGAAGCTTTCAGACCTCATGCGAGGCGCCATGATCCAATCCGCCAACGACGCCTGCATCACCTTGGCCGAAGGCATGTTCGGCTCCGAAGCCGCGTTTTCCTCCCGCATGACCCAGAGGGCGCGCGAGTTGGGATTGCAAAAGGCTGAATTCAGAAATGCCACGGGATTGCCCGATCCTGAACACCTGATGACTGTGCGCGAACTTACCATTCTGGCGCGGCACATCATTTTGGACTTTCCGGAATACTACAAAATATACAGTGAGCGCGAATTCACCTGGAACAAAATTGCCCAGAAAAACCGCAACCCCCTGCTGGTCGAATATCCCGGCGCCGACGGCATGAAGACTGGCTATACCAAGGAAGCAGGCTATGGCCTGGTGGGTTCCGCGGTGCGCGATGGCAGGAGGCTCCTCATCGTGATAGCGGGCTTGACCACACTCAATGACCGCAAGCAGGAAGCGCAGAAGCTGCTGGATTGGGGCTTCCGCCAGTTCACCACGATTGGGGTCTACGCAGCAGGTGATACGGTCAGCAAGGCGCGGGTTTGGGGCGGCTCGGAAAATTGGGTTGATCTAGTCACAAAGCAGGATGTGAACCTTGCGCTTTCCCCCAAGGAGCGGGACGAAATACAGGTAAAGCTGAACTACACAGGCCCTCTCATGGCGCCGGTGAAGCCCGGCCAACAAGTTGGAATTGTGCGGTTTTTGGTGGATGGCAAGGCCATCGCCGAAGTGCCTGTCGAGACCGCCAGCGCGGTCGATGCCGTTGATTCAATGTGGAGCAGGGCGCTCGACAGCATCATGATCATGGTGCTTGGGGGCTAGGATGTCATCGTATTTTCTGACACTTGAGGGCGGCGAAGGCACCGGCAAGTCAACGCAAGCCAAATTGCTGGTGGCGCGCCTTGCAGCCAAGGGATTGCCTGTCGTGCAAACACGCGAGCCCGGCGGCACACCGGAGGCCGAGGCGCTGCGGGCTTTGCTGGTGAATGGCGATGTGGGCCGCTGGACGGCGGAAGCCGAAGCGCTGCTGAATTATGCGGCGCGCGATTCACATTTGCAAAAACTCATTCGGCCGGCGCTGGCTTCAGACAAATTTGTGCTGTGCGATCGTTTTATGGATTCAACGCGGGCCTATCAAGGTTTTGCCGGCCAATGCGACATGACATTATTGGATGCACTTGAGGCATCGATTGTTGGAGCGACAAGGCCTGACTTGACGCTCGTTTTTGATCTTGATCCGGCAATAGGCCTGGCGCGGGCCAAGTCCCGTGGCGACGGGTCGGAAGATCGCTACGAACGCAAGGGTTTGGAGTTTCACCAAATGTTGCGGGGCGGTTTTCTCAGCATTGCAAGAACTGATGCCGCGCGCTGTCGTATAATTGATGCGACTGGCACTGTCGAGGAAGTGGCATCGCGGGTGAATGCGGTTGTGGAGCGGGCGCTCAATGGCTGAGGAAAGCGATGACCCGCGCGAAATTGCCTGGCATCCGAGACTGTTGAAAGCGTTGCTCGGCCACCAAGAACCGGAAGATCACATGCGCCGCGCATTTGATTCCGGGAAGATGCACCACGCCTGGTTGATCGCTGGTCCGCGGGGAATTGGCAAGGCAAGCCTCGCCTACCGGATTGCAAGTCATATTTTGGGTTCAACTGATCCCAATTCACGCACCGCCCACTGGATTGCGTCCCGGGCCCACCCTGATCTGTTCGTTCTGGAGCGCAATTGGGATGGCAAGACCAAGAAACTAAAGTCAGAAATGGCGGTTGACGACGCCCGTCGATTGTCAGAATTTTTTGGATTGACCGCTGGCAGTGGCGGCTGGCGTGTTGCGATCATCGACACCGCGGACGATCTCAACGGCGCATCGGCCAATGCTCTGCTGAAGCTCATCGAGGAACCGCCGCCAAAGTCTGTCATACTGCTTGTTTGCAATCAACCAGGACGGCTGTTGCGAACCATCCGATCGCGCTGCATGCGCATTGATTTGCAGCCCCTAAGCCCGCATGAGACGATGCAGGTTCTATCGGCCTTGCCACTTGAAGAACCGCCCACGCAGGAAGCACTCGAAGTTGCGGTGAGCCTCGCAGATGGCAGCCCCGGACGAGCCCTTGCGTTGCTGGAATCCTCAGGGGCCAAGTCCTTCGCGGCCTTCCAGGCCATGGGGGAGCAAATGTCGCCTGCAGGACTCGTGGAGTTTGGCAACAAGTTTAGCTCAAAAGCCAGCAATGCCGACGAGTTCGAAGTTTTCTGCGATCTTCTGGAGGGTTGGATGGGCGCCCAGGCCCGCGAGCAGGCGCTGCGCGGTGGCGGCGGCGCTATGGCTGAGGCCTTTGCGGCAATTGGCCATTCCATTCAGCGAACAAATGCCTTAAATCTTGATCGGCGCCAGACGGTTATCAATGCCCTGTCGTTGATCGGCGAGGCCCAGAAAACGGCCTAATTCCAATTCTTTAAGTTACGGACCTCATGTCAAAGCAGAATTACCTGATTTCCACGGCCATTCCATATGCCAATGGTGCACCCCATATTGGCCATGCCTATGAACGCGTCGCCACCGATGTGATCGCGCGCTTCAAACGGCTGGATGGGGCGGATGTACTGTTCATAACCGGCATGGATGAACATGGGCAAAAAATGCAGCAGACGGCCGCGCGCGATGGCCTGACACCCCTTGCCCTGGCTGACCGCACGGCGCAGCAGTTTGAAGACATGGGTGAGATTCTGAACGCGCGCGCCGATGACATCGTGCGGACAACATCTGCCCGCCACCGTGCATCGGTTCAGGATATTTGGAAGCGCATGGAAGCTAACGGAGATATCTATTTGTCCAAATACTCCGGCTGGTATTCTGTGCGGGATGAAGCTTACTACGATGATGACGAAATCGAAGAGCGTGATGGCAAGAAATACACCACCAAAACGGGGACACTGGCGGAGTGGGTTGAAGAAGAAAGCTACTTTTTCAAGCTCTCCGCCTACGCCAAGCCACTGCTGGATTTATATGAAGCCAATCCGGATTTCATTGTGCCTGAGAAATACAAGAATGAAATTGTGGCCTTCGTCAAACGTGGATTGCATGATCTCTCTATAAGTCGCACAACCTTTGACTGGGGCATTCCAGTTCCGGGCAACCCCAAGCACGTCATGTATGTATGGGTCGATGCGTTGACAAATTACATAACAGCGACCGGCTATCCCGAGACAACAGGCGGCAGGACCAAATTCTGGCCCGCCTCCGCTCATGTCATCGGCAAGGATATCACGCGCTTCCATGCCATCTATTGGCCAGCGTTTCTGATGTCGGCCAAATTGCCGGTGCCGAAACAAATTGTCGTCCATGGCTTTCTGTTCAGCCGCGGCGAGAAAATGTCAAAATCCCTTGGCAATGTCGTGGCCCCTGCCGATCTCGTGGCCAGCTATGGCGTTGACCCCGTGCGCTATTTCTTCATGCGCGAAGTGCCATTCGGACAAGACGGCAATTATAGCCACGAAGCCATCGTGGCGCGCATGAACGCCGATCTCTCCAACGACCTCGGCAATCTGGCGCAACGCTCCCTATCGATGATTGCGAAAAACTGTGGCGGAAAGGTTCCGGCCCGTGGCGCGCTGACCGATGCAGACAAGGAAATTCTCAACTCCGCCGATGGCTTGTTGAAGGACATTCGCATTCACCACGATGCGTTTGCCATCAGTCGCGCCCTTGATGTAATCTGGAAAGTCGTGGCCGATGCCAATCGCTATTTCGCTGGACAGGAGCCTTGGGCGCTCAAGAAAACCGATCCAGCCCGCATGGAAACGGTGCTCTATGTCACGGCGGAAGTTTTGCGCATCATCGGCATTCTCGTGCAGCCCTATGTGCCACAGTCGGCGGCCAAATTGCTTGATGCCTTGAGCGTTGAAGCACGTTCATTTGCGGATATTCCCAATCGCTTGAAATCAGGTGTGACATTGCCCGCACCAACACCCATTTTCCCGCGCTATGTGGAGGAGGGGGAAACCCCGGCACCGACTTGAGCTTTCTGGTTGTCGATAGCCACTGCCATTTGGACTATGAAGGATTGCACGAGCGTCTGCCGGAAGTTTTGGCCAATGCAGAGACCTCCGGCGTGGGTCTCATGCTTTCCATCAGCACGCGTGTTCGCAAGTTTGACAACCTGCTTCGCATCGCCGAACAAAACCCCAATGTTTACTGTACCATAGGGACACATCCTCATAACGCTCACGAGGAATTGGACGTAAGTGTTTCTGATTTGGCCAGCATCGCCAAGCATCCCAAAGTGGTTGGCATCGGTGAGGCAGGGCTTGACTATCACTATGATCTCAGCCCACGCAGCGCCCAGGAGCGGGGCTTTCGCACCCATATTGCAGCAGCTCGTGAAACTGGATTGCCTCTGGTGATACATGCCCGTGAAGCGGATTCTGACATGGCAAGTATCCTTGAAGATGAAATGGGAAGAGGGGCCTTCAAACCCCTTCTCCACTGCTTCACATCTTCGATGGAGCTGGCGCAGCGTGGCCTGAACATTGGCGCCTATGTCTCATTCTCGGGCATCCTGACGTACAATAGCGCCGAGAATTTGCGCGAAGTTGCAGCGGTTGTTCCGATGGATCGATTGTTAGTGGAAACTGACTCGCCATTTCTCGCCCCAGTTCCGTTTCGGGGCAAAGCTAATGAACCAGCCTATGTTGTAAAAATCCTCGAGCAATTGGCCCGCGTTAAAGGCGTTGAAATCGAAATGATGGCAAAGGCCACCAATGACAATTTCTTTCGCTTGTTTTCGAAAATCCCGCGGCCCTGGAAGTTTGCATGACAATGACGCTCACAATTTTGGGCTGCGGCTCCTCTGGCGGCGTGCCGCGCATCGGTGGTGATTGGGGCGATTGCGACCCCACAAATCCAAAGAACCGCCGCAGACGTTGTTCTTTGATGCTCGATCGAACAACGGCCCAAGGTACTACGCGGCTGCTGATTGATACATCTCCCGACTTGCGCGATCAGATGCTCAGCGAAAGTGTCGGCGCGATTGACGGCGTCTGGTACACCCACGAACATGCTGATCACACCCATGGCATTGACGAACTGCGTGGTTTCTATCTTCGCCAGAGACAGCGTGTGCCCATATGGGCGGATCAGCCCACCATGGCCATGCTGCAAAACCGCTTTGCTTATTGCTTTCAAAGCCCCGTCGGCAGCGACTATCCGCCAACCCTGATACCGCACATGATCGAGCCGGGGGTTGCGATGAAAATTGACGGCGCTGGCGGCAAGATTTCCGCCACGCCATTTTTGGTCCACCATGGCAACATTGACGTACTGGGTTTTCGCTTCGGCGGCGCAGCCTATACGCCAGACCTCAACGGCATTCCAGACAGCAGCATGAGCCAGCTTGAGAATCTCGATCTCTGGATCGTGGACGCGCTGAAGCGAACTCCACACGGCAGTCATTTTGCCCTAGGGGAGACGCTTGCGTGGATTGCGCGATTGAAGCCGAAGCGCGCAGTCCTCACCAACATGCACATAGACATGGATTATGATACGCTCCGGCGTGAGCTGCCCGGTGGCATTGAGCCTGCCTATGACGGAATGCGCCTGCAATTGGGTGATTAAAAATATTCCATAATATATATTATGCGAATTACTGAGATGGGTGGCATGACGACCGATCCGAGCAAAATGGACCCTCGCCGCATGGAAACGCTTCTGATGATCATGCAGGCGCTGCGCACGCCCCCCACAGGCTGCCCCTGGGACCTTGAGCAGAGTTTTGAGACTATAGTGCCCTACACCATTGAAGAGGCCTACGAGGTGGCTGATGCGGTCGCGCGTGGGAACCGGGAAGACCTCTGCGAAGAGTTGGGAGATTTGTTGCTGCAGGTTGTCTATCACGCCCAAATGGCGGCCGAAGAAGGCGCCTTCACATTTGATGATGTCGTTGAGGCGATCAACACCAAGATGGTGCGAAGGCATCCGCATGTATTCGGTGACGAGGCTGCCAAGTCCGCCAAACTTGCCAAGGGCTTTTGGGAAGATATGAAGGCTAAAGAAAGAGTCGACCAACCTGCCAAGAGTTTGCTGGACACGGTGCCCCTGGCCCTGCCCGGACTAACGCGGGCCCTCAAACTCCAAGCCAAGGCTGCCAGGGTTGGATTTGACTGGCCGTCAGTTGACAATGTCTATGACAAGATCGCTGAGGAAATTTCCGAGTTTCGCACAGCCCCTGAAACACAGAAAGCGTCCGAATTTGGCGACCTGCTGTTCGCATTGGCCAATGTTGCCCGCTACATGGGGATTGATCCTGAGGACGCCCTGCGCACAACCAACGCAAAATTCACCCGCCGCTTTCGTCATATAGAACTGGAATTGGAAAAACGTGGACGTCAACCGCAGGATTCAAGCCTCGAGGAAATGGATGCCCTTTGGAACGCTGCCAAGGAATATGAAGAACAAGTCCCTTAGGACTTTGTCCTCATGCCCTTGCCAAATTTCGCCTGAGCCTGTCCCGCCGTATCTGCATCCAGCCGCACCGTCAGCCTCGTGCGGCCATCGTCATAGGCCTTGCGCGCCATCACCTCGCCCCTCTGATGCAACCAGGCCATGCCCTTGCCGTCAGATGGATCAATCGTGATATCAAATAACGCGCTTTTACGGGCCAGCCTCGTTTCGATTGTGGCCAGAAGTTTATCAATTCCCTGGCCATTGATCGAAGATATCAGAACACAATTTTCGTGCCTTTGGGCTTGTGCCTCGCGCGCGGCAAAGTCTGACGGCACCAGAAGGTCGGCCTTGTTCCATACTTCTATGATTTGTCCCCGCCGGTCTTCATTGATTCCAAGCTCCTCAAGCACAATGTTCACGTCATTGGCCTGCGCTTCAGTTTCGGCATGGTTCACGTCGCGCACATGGAGAATGATATCGGCTGTGAGCACTTCCTCTAGTGTTGCGCGAAATGAAGCGATCAATGCGGTTGGCAGTTCCGAGATGAAACCAACTGTGTCAGACAGGATAATTTTGCGGCCGCTTGGCAACACTATGTTCCGCATCGTTGGGTCAAGGGTTGCAAACAGCAGATCCTTGGCCAGCACGTTGGCCGATGTCAGCTTGTTGAACAGTGTCGATTTCCCGGCATTGGTGTAACCCACCAGGGCGACAATAGGGTAAGGTATGCGTTCCCTGCCCTTGCGATGCAGGTCCCGGGTTTTAACGACTGTTTCGAGCTCGCCCTCAATCTTGGAGATGCGTTCCTGAATCAAACGGCGATCGGTTTCCAACTGACTTTCGCCAGGGCCACCCAGAAACCCAAAGCCGCCCCTCTGACGTTCCAAGTGGGTCCACGAGCGCACCAAACGGCTTTTCTGATATTGTAAATGCGCCAACTCGACCTGAAGCATTCCTTCTTTGGTGGTGGCGCGGCGGCCAAATATTTCCAATATAAGCCCAGTTCGATCAAGCACCTTGGCTTTCCATTCGGTTTCAAGGTTCCGCTGTTGCACGGGCGACAGCTGGGCATTGACAAGCACAAGCTCAGCATCCGCCGCAGCCACCCTGCCCGCAATTTCCGCAACTTTCCCGGAGCCAATAAATGTTGCTGGTTTGGATGCGGCCAGCGGCGCAATCAATGTGTCAACGATATCGAGATCAATGGCCTCCGCCAAGCCGATGGCCTCCGCCAATTTGCTCGCGGCGTCCCGGTCAGCCGCCTTGCTCTCGATCCGCGTTTTTCGCTCAACGTGAACGACAACCGCACGGGTTAACTCTGGGCCTTCAAGTTGGAAATCTACACCGCCACCGGACTTCACGTGCTTGCTGAACTTCACGCGCCGCCGCTCTCTTCGTCAAAAAGCGTAATTGGTCCGCCCGGCATAATTGTGGAGATCGCATGCTTGTAGACAAGCTGTGACATGCCGTCCCGGCGCAGCAGCAAGCAAAAGTTATCAAACCATGTAACAATGCCTTGCAGCTTGACGCCATTCACCAAAAACACTGTCACTGGAACTTTCTGCCGACGAACGTGATTCAAAAAAGTATCTTGCAGGTTTTGCGGTTTTTCTTGTGCCATTCTGTTTCTCTATTTTTTAAAGGCCAACGACGCTTATTCACCTTTTGCCAGCCTATCACAAGAATTGCCGCAGGCAAAATGCCTTATGGATTGTCTTCGTCCGCCTTGGTCAGCAAGCCCAAAAGCTTGATTTTTCGGTGCAGCGCCGAGCGTTCCATGCCGATAAAAACCGATGTGCGGGAAATATTTCCGCCAAATCGCGAGAGCTGGGCTGTCACATAATCGCGCTCGAAAGCCTCCCGGGCTTCGCGCAGTGGCAGGGTGAGCAGGTGCTCACCCGAAAATATTCCACCGGTTCCGTTTGATGTGCCCACATCGGATGGCAACATGGCCGCGGTGATCTCGCTCTGCGGATCACCGCTGGCCAGTATCATGATACGCTCGACATTATTTTTGAGCTCACGGACATTTCCTGTCCAATCGCGTGTTTGCAGGACGGCCACCGCATCACTGGCAATCCGCCGCAATGGTTGACCAGCAACGGAGGAATAGGTCCTTGAGAAATAGTCGATCAGCTCGGGGATGTCCTCGCGCCGCTCCGACAGGCTCGGTACACGCACCAGCACCACGCCCAGGCGATGATAGAGATCCTCGCGAAATCTGTTCTCGGCGATCAATGCCCCGAGATTGCGGCTTGTCGAGGACACGATGCGAACATCCACGCGAACTTTTTTCGATCCATTTACCCGTTGAAATGTTTGCTCAAGTAAAACCCGCAACACTTTCCCCTGGGTGACGAGCGGCATATCTGCCACCTCGTCAATAAACAGTGTTCCGCCATGCGCCTCTTCCAGAGCGCCTACCCTTTGATCGGCACCGGCTCCGGCTTCAACACCAAAAAGCTCCTCCTCCATTCTTTCAGGTTCCATGGTGGCGGCGCTCAGGGTGACAAACGGGCCACTTGCACGGCCGGACAAGGCATGCAGCAACCGAGCCGTCAATTCCTTGCCAGTTCCCATGCCGCCTGAAATCAAAACCCGGCTGTTGGCGGGCGCAATTTTTTTCAGGAGTTGGCGCAGTTGGCGCATCGCCACCGAGGAACCATGCAACTCCACATCAACGCCCGCCCGGCCTTTGAGAGACTCATTCTCCCGTTTGAGACGGGTGGTTTCGAGAGCCCGGCCAACAACCAGCAGAAGCCGGTCAGCATTGAATGGCTTTTCTATGTATTCATATGCACCGCGTTTTATGGCTGCGACGGCTGTTTCGATGTTTCCGTGACCTGATATGATAACAACTGGAACATCCTGATGCTGCTCCTTGATAACCTGCAGGAGATCAAGACCGTCAAGCCTTGAACCTTGCAACCAGATGTCCAGAATGATCAGCGAGGGTCTGCGTTGACCAACTTCGGTAAGTGCCGCGTCGCTGTTGTGCGCCAGCCGGGTTTCAAATCCTTCGTCCTGCAAAATACCAGCAATCAATTCACGGATATCAGCTTCATCATCGACTATCAGAATATCAGCGGCCATCAGCTTTACTCACTCAAACAGATTCAAATTGGGTTGCGGCAACCGGGGCAAATTCAAGAGTGACCTGCGCGCCGATGCCACCAGGTGCATCCTGCAGCCGCAAGCGGCCACCATGTTCTTCCATCACACGCTTGACAATAGCCAAACCAAGGCCCGTGCCCTTGTCACGCGTTGTCATATAGGGTTCAGCCAGACGGCTCCGATTTTCCTTGGGCAAGCCGACACCATTGTCCGTCACGCGAATGAACGGCATGCCTGAAACCTGACCTGCCTCCACATGGATTCGCCCCTTTTCCAGGCCATCGGCCTGGGATCTGCCGTCGATGGCTTCCCCCGCGTTCTTGACAAGATTGGTGACAGCCTGTGTGATGAGCCGCCGATCAAACATGAATGAGAAGTTGGCTTGCGTGACGTCGATTTCAATATCCGTGTCACTGGAGGATACGCGTTGCAGGACGGTTGCATCCCTCACCAGATCAGCCAAGTTTAGCATTTCGAGAGCGGCTTTTGGCATACGCGCAAAAGACGAGAACTCATCAACCATGCGGCCAATGTCACCCACTTGCCGGATGATGGTATCCGTGCACTGCTCGAACACTTTGCGGTCAGTCACTATTTCAGAACTGTATTTGCGCTTCAGCCGCTCGGCTGAAAGCTGGATTGGAGTCAGCGGATTTTTTATTTCGTGGGCAATGCGCCGCGCAATGTCGGCCCAGGCCGTGTTGCGCTGGGCTGACACCAGATCTGTGATGTCATCAAACGTCAACACATAACCATGCTTCGCATCGTCAGAAAGCTCTGTGGTGATACGGGCAACGAAACTCAAATCCCTGCCCTGCTCCTGTGTATTTATTTGACCTTCGGCAAAACCTGATGGACGGGACTTTGCCTGCTCAAACAATGCCGCAAATTCCGGCAGGGCAGCGCTGAATGGCTTGCCTAGCAGTGAAGTTTCAGTTTCATTCAACAAATGCAGCGATGACCGGTTGGCGAGTGAAATTTTTTGTTCGGGATTGATGCCAATCACTCCGGCGCTGACTCCCGCCAGCATGGCCTCGGTAAAGCGTCGCCGCTCATCAAGCTGATCGTTCGTCTTGATCAACTGATCCTGTTGCCGCGCGACCTGATCGGTCATGAAATTGAATGTCCGGGCCAGTGTCTCGAGATCACCAATGCCTTCAAGGGTGCTGACCTTGGCAGAAAAATCACCCTCCGCCACGCGCCGGGACGCATCCAGAATTCGAACAATGGGAGCAACCAGCCGATCTGAAAACCACAAGCCGATCCAGATTGCCGCAAGCAGGAAAACGAAGGCCACAACCGCATACATCAAACCAAACGTCAACTGTACGCCGACGCGCTGGCTCAACAGGCGGTCATACTCGGATTTGGCTTCCCTGGTCTTTGTGAGCTGATCAATGACGGTGGGAGATATGACCCGGTAGACATAGAAATAGTGGCTGGGATAGCCCTGCAGCTTGATGAGAGCCCGCACAAGGTTGCCTCCCCTGCCGGGCGGTATCAAGACAAGTTCGCCCTTGTCCGCCTGGGCGATCATTTCGGATGTCGGCGCCAGAAATTTTATCTTGTCATTGGCGGTGACGTTGACATCAATTCGTTTTTTTTCATGGTCAAACACAAAAGCACCCGCCAGCCCCCGCAAGGCCGCATGGCGGGCAACCCGGCGCACGAAACCAGCGCGATCTGTATCAAACAATATCTTCTGCTGATTGAGATCGACCGATATGTTGGCGACATCGGCGCGCGTTGCCTCAGCGCTATTGTTGATATAGGCTTCCGCAACCGTGACAGCTGAATTTACGATTGCTTGGGTGCGCTGCGAAAACCATGCATCCAGACCGCGATTGAGGGTTACCACAGCAAAAACCGCCACAATGATCGCCGGAACAATGGCGATAAGACTGAAAAGCGAAATCAACCGGATATGCAGGCTGGCTCCGGGAGTGCCCCTGCGGCGTTCCTGTACAAGAAACAGAACCTGGCCGCCGATCATGACCGCCATGATGATCAACAGTATTGTGTTGGTTAGCAACAAGGCAGACGTAACTTGAGCTGTGGGTGTAATGGGCGTGAGGCCCGTAAGAATGGCAAATGTCGAAAGGCCGCAGACAATGCCGAGCAGCACAAGCGCGAAGCCGGCCCAGCCAGTAAGGCGGCTAAGTTTGCCTGTAATTCTCTGCTCGGTCTTGTCGGTCATGCGGATATGATTCACCACTACTGTGACATGAAATCAACACTAATAGTGGCGGATTTGCGACACTCACACTACTGCAATCCACGGATACTTTTCACGTTTCGGCTTTTTAATTTGGTCCGCAGGGTATTGCGGTTGATGCCCAGCAGATCCGCCGCCTTGAGCTGGTTTCCGTTGGTTGCAGCGAGGCTTGCCCGCAATAGCGGCGGTTCAATTTCTGCCAGAATCCGCTCATAAAGGCCGGAAGGCGGCAGATTCGACCCGAACGAAGCAAAATATTCGGCGAGGTAGTTTTCAAGGAATTCGGAAGGCTCGCTAAACTCAGTCGTTTTTTGGCTGCGCTGTCGCACCGGTTGGGCGGCAGAAAGTTCCCGCACAACGGAAGATGCCGCGATTGTGTCGTCGGTTTCCATGGCCAGAAGGCGCCGGATAAGATTTTCCAGCTCGCGCACGTTGCCAGGCCAGCGATAGGTCTGCAGGGCCGCGACGGCTTCCGGCGAAATTTCCTTTTGTTGCAATCCTTCCGCCGGAGCCCGCTCAAGAAAATGTCGCGCAAGATCGGGAATGTCTTCAAGCCTTTCGCGCAGCGCCGGCAGGAGCAGGGGCACAACATTCAGCCGGAAAAACAGATCTTCGCGGAACTGCCCCTGGGCTATCAATTGGCGCAGATCCCGGTGGGTTGCGGCAATGATGCGAACATTGGTCTTGATCGGCGCCACACCGCCCACGGATGTGTACTCGCTTTGCTGCAACACGCGCAGCAATCTGGTTTGCGCCTCAAGTGGCATATCGCCGATTTCATCGAGGAAAAGCGTTCCACCTTCTGCCTGCTCAAACCGCCCCGCCATGCGGGAAGTCGCGCCGGTGAATGCCCCCTTTTCATGGCCAAAAAGTTCCGACTCGATCAGCTCGCGCGGGATCGCCGCCATGTTGACCGCGACAAACGCGCCTTTGCGCCTGCGGCCATAGTCATGCAACGCGCGCGCAACCAACTCCTTGCCGGTGCCAGACTCGCCAACAATCATGACGGTGAGGTCAGTCTGCGTGAGGCGCGCAATCACGCGGTAGATGCCCTGCATTGCCGCTGAACGCCCGACGATCGGCAAATTTTCTGACGCCGGTTTTTTCTTTACCGGAACCCCTGAAGGCTTGGATGCCTGCTCCAGGGCGCGGCCAACCGTTTGCACCAGCGCATTCAGATCAAAGGGTTTCGGCAGATAGTCATAGGCGCCGCGCTCCGCCGCCGTAATCGCAGTCATAATTGTATTTTGCGCGCTCATGACAATTATGGGCAGATTTGGCCTGAGCTTCTTGATGCGGGGAATGACATCGAATGCATTCTCATCGGGCAGCACGACGTCGGTCAATACGACATCGCCCTGCCCTTCGCTCACCCAGCGCCAAAGCGCCGTTGCCGTGGCGGTTGCGCGAACGCTGTATCCCGCGCGGTTTAGAGCTTGCGTCAGCACAGTGCGAATGGCGCTATCATCGTCTGCGAGCAGGATTGTCTTGGCGATCACCGATGAACTCCTTCCAGCTCCGATTTGGCCGGCGTCTGCTGGCGCAACATAGGAAGAAGCACGCGAAATGTTGAACCACGCTCGCGAGGAATATATTCAACCATTCCGCCGTGGTCGCGAACGATCTTTGCGACCAGGGCCAGACCCAACCCGCGGCCCTGGGGCTTTGTGGTCACAAACGCCTCAAATATATGGGGACGCAAATCTTCGCTGATGCCAGGTCCGTTGTCATGAACACACACTTCAAATGGCAATGAAACGCGCTCTGTGGAACCCGGCACTGTCAGTTTGACACCGGGGCGGAAGGCTGTGGTGAACGTGATCTCACCCGCGCCATCCGCAGCGCCCATTGATTCTGCCGCGTTTTTTGCCAAATTCAGGAACACCTGCACCAGTTGATCCTGATTGCCGAGCACTGGGGGCAACGACGGATCATAGTCCTCACGGAACGCGAAGGAATCGCCGACGCTCGCCGCGACCAATTGTTTCACGCGGCCCAGCACGACATGGATATTGATTGCCGCGCGGTCGAGGGGCCGTTCATCGGAAAAGACCTCCATTTGATCCACAAGATCACGAATCCGGTCGGTCTCCTCGCAGATCAGTTTCGCCAAGGCCCGGTCATTTCCATCCAACACAGGTTCCAGCAACTGCGCCGCGCCCTTGATGCCCGAAAGCGGGTTTTTGATCTCATGGGCCAGCATTGTCGCCATGCCCGATACGGAGCGCGCCGCGCCGCGATGGGTAAGTTGCAGATCAAATTTTTGCGCCATCGAACGCCGCAGAAATGTGAGCACAACAAATCGCGCATCATCATTCACCAGTGCCGTTTGCAAATCCACAATCCGCTCGCCGCCAAGACGGGGTGTTCCAACGCCAACCGAATATTCATTCATGACGCCGGAGTGTTGGCGAACCTGTTGCACGGCTTCGAGAACAGGGCTTGAAAAAGGCATTGCATCTTCAAGCCTGTTGCGCGCCAGCACGGTTGAGGAGGCCTGAAAAAAATCCTCGGCAGCGCTGTTGGCAAGGCAAATCATGTTGTCGTCATCGACAATAAGAATTGGATTGGGCAGCGCATCAAAAATGGCCCGCAGTGGTGGCAGCTTGTCCATCATGCCGCCTCCAAAATGGAATTTGCAAGCGAACCATAAAGATCAACAATCGAGCGGGCAACGAAGTTGTTGTCGGGGGACGTTAGAATGCGGTTGCGCCAAAACAGGGCATCGTTCGCAGCCAGCAGCCCTCGCTCTTCCAGCCGCATGATGCTCCAACCCAGGTTTTTGCGCGCGGTTCTATTGCCCAAATCTGCCCCATAATTGATCAGGGTTCGTTCGTGTTGGCTTGCAACAATTTGCATTTCCGCATCCAGTGGTGGCTCATCAATGCCGCTGCCGGGATCAAGTTGGTTGGCAATGACACCGGGCCACCAAGGCCTGCCATAGGCCCCGCGCCCAATCATCACGCCGTCGGCGCCGGAAGCCGCCAGCATGGCGCGCGTGTCGTGAATGGAAGTTGCGTCACCATTGGCGATCAGGGGAATCTCGATCGCGTCCCGAACCGCGCGAATGGCCTGCCAATCAGCCTTGCCCTTATAGAACTGGCAGCGAGTGCGGCCATGCACCGTGATCATCTGTATGCCTGCGGCCTCAGCCCGCCGCGCAAGTTCTGGCGCGTTTATGTTTGCCTGATCCCACCCCAGGCGCATCTTGAGCGTTACGGGAACCGTGGCCGCCTGCACCGTGGCTTCAATCAGCGTCATCGCATGATCAAGATCGCGCATGAGAGCGGAGCCAGAAAGACCACCCGTCACCTGCTTGGCTGGGCACCCCATGTTGATGTCAATAATGTCAGCGCCCATGCCTTGGGCGACCTTGGCCCCTTCACTCATCCAGCGCGCCTCACGACCCGCCAACTGAATAACGAAAGGCTTCAGTTTACCTGCGCCCATTGCCCTGCGGACCATATCAGGCCTCGCACGCGCAAGCTCTTCACTGGCCACCATCTCGGATACCACCAAGCCTGCCCCAAATTCATGGGCAACGGCGCGGAATGGCTCATCCGTGACCCCTGAAAGCGGGGCGAGGAAGACCCGGTTGCGGGTTTTTATGGGACCGATTTGTATGCTCATTTATTCATCACATTATCGCGAGGCGAAATTTTTAGGCATTCTAGGTATATGTTGCACTGCGTCAAGGCCATTTATTGCCGGGTGCCAGCCTTGCTGCTAGACGAACTTTATGTCGGTTGCAGTTGTCATCGTTGCTGGAGGTTCAGGTTTTCGCGCAGGCGGCGAGTTACCCAAGCAATATCAACTCATCGGCGGCAGGCCGGTGATCTGGTGGACGCTAAAGGCCTTCGTCGACCACCCTGGAATTTGCCATGTTCAAACGGTTATCGGTGCCGGTCATGAAGCCCTGTTCGAAAGCGCCAGCACGGAATTCACGATAGGCCGGCCGGTCATCGGTGGAAATTCCCGGCAGGATTCATGCCGGATCGGTATCGCCGCCTGCCTTGCCACGGGTGCCACCAAAGTTCTCATTCATGACGCCGCCCGTCCATTTGTGTCTGCTGACCTGATCAGTCGCATCATTTCGGAACTGGAGCAAGCCGAAGCTGTGATTCCTGGAATAGCCGTTGCCGACACAATGAAATTTGCGCCCGGTGGCACGATTGAGAAGACAGTGGACCGGCAGGGACTGTGGTCTGTGCAAACGCCACAGGGCTTTAACCTGCAGACCATTCATCAGGCACACCTTCAAGCCCACGAGCAAGGGGTAACAGGTTTGACGGATGATGCCGCAGTAGCAGAAAAATGCGGTGTCAAAGTGCGTGTGATTGCGGGGCATCCGGAAAACCATAAGCTGACGACCGCCCATGATATCAGGGCGGCAAATGACATGCTGATCCAGAAACTCAATTTCGAGCATCAAGACATTCGCGTTGGCCAGGGCATCGATTTTCATGAATTTGAAGATGGCGATGGGGTCATTCTCTGTGGCGTAAGAATTCCCCATGACAGGAAACTCAAAGGCCATTCCGATGCCGACGCAGCCATGCACGCCCTGACGGACGCAATTCTTGGCGCCATTGGCGAAGGCGACATCGGCACATTTTTCCCGCCGGGCAATCCGGAATGGAAGGATGCCGCATCATCCATGTTTCTGAACAAGGCTGTGGAGCTGCTGCACAGGCGCAATGGCATTGTCGCCAATGTGGATATGACGATTCTGGCGGAAGCTCCACACATTGCGCCTCATATCGGGGCTATGAGGATTGTGCTCTCTCCCCTCCTCCACCTTGCGACGGATCGCATTGCCATCAAGGCCACGACGACTGAAAAACTTGGCGCCATCGGCAGGCGCGAGGGCCTCGCCGCCTTTGCAACCGTAATGGTGCGCCTGCCATGATGGAAGATCTAAAGCCAAGAGTGGAGAAGCTTCTTGAGCGTTACCGCTCGCAGGGCCTTAAAATCGTTACTGCAGAAAGCTGCACGGGGGGCCTGGTGGCTGGAATACTGACCTCCATTGGCGGGTCTTCGGACGTTGTTGATTGCGGTTTTGTAACCTATTCAAATGAATCGAAGCAAATGCTATTGGGCGTCTCAGCTGACATTCTCGAAACCCACGGAGCTGTAAGTCGTGAATGCGCCATGGCGATGGTCGCAGGCGCGCTTGATCATTCGTCCGCTGAAATTGCCGTTTCCGTAACGGGCATCGCAGGGCCAAATGGTGGTTCTTTGGAGAAACCCGTGGGCCTCGTCCACTTCGCCTGTGGAACGAAAAACAACATCACCTATCGTGGGCAACGCTTTGGCGACATCGGCCGCGAAAGCATTCGCTTGGCCGCCGTGGGAGTAGCGCTGGAAATGCTGGAGGCTCAGGTTCCGTAGAGTTTCCTCGCGCGAGCCTCAAAAGCGCTCATGATCTTTTGGGCGGCGCTGCTGAAAAGAGTTCCCATGACCATCTGCAGCATGGCGCTTTTCATTTCGTAGTCTACTGTAAAAGCTATATCGGATGACTGTTTTGAAGCTGGTGTAATGACCCATGATGACACAAGTCTTTTAACTGCATTGCCGGTTGAAACGGCGCGAACAGTGTGTTCGGCGCTGTGTGTCTCGACATCGCTGGCGAACACTTCCTGTATCCCCATCTTCTGATAGCCGATCAGCAGATCAGCGCTGAACCGCTCTCTGCCCGCTTCCAAAACCCTTCGGTCGCGGACGGTTGACCTTTCAACCAATGGTAAAAATTCCTTGTAGCTTCCCACATCCGCAACGACAGCAAATAGCTGCGCCGGTGAAAACCCCACCCGCCGTGTGACAGTGTATTTCGGCAATTCTTCAGTGTCCGGAGTGTTGGATGCGGGCTTGGCGCAGCCTGGCGAAATCATCGCCGGCATGGTGCGATGACCGCGTGAGCGGCGATGCGGCAACCATCAGGAAGCCCTTGGAGTAAGCCACGGTTTCATAGGCCTTGAATTCATCAGGTGTCACGAACCGGTCAATTGCCGCGTGCTTTCGCGTGGGCTGCAGGTATTGGCCAATCGTAATGAAATCAATATTGGCCGAGCGCATGTCGTCCATGACCTGCATCACCTGCTCGCGCGTTTCCCCCAACCCCACCATAATGCCGGATTTGGTGAACATCAGGGGATCAAGTTCCTTCACCCGTTGGAGCAGGCGCAGCGAATGAAAGTAACGCGCGCCGGGCCGGATTTTCAAATAGAGCGCGGGCACGGTTTCCAAGTTATGGTTGAACACATCGGGGCGCGCCTCAACAACCTGTTCAAGCGCGCCGTCTTTTTTCAAGAAATCCGGTGTCAAAACTTCAATCGTCGTGCTGGGCATGGCAGCGCGTGTTGCGCGAATGACACGGGCAAAATGGGCGGCCCCGCCATCGTCAAGGTCATCGCGGTCAACACTTGTGATCACGGCATGCGACAGCCCCATGCGCTTGATCGCATCGGCGACTTTTTCCGGTTCATCCCCGACAAGCGCTTCCGGCAGGCCAGTCTTCACATTGCAGAACGCGCAAGCCCTCGTGCATGTATCGCCCATGATCATGAAGGTCGCGTGCTTCTTCGACCAGCACTCGCCAATGTTCGGGCAGCCCGCCTCTTCGCAAACCGTGACGAGGCCGTTCTCACGCACAATCTTTTGGGTTTCTGCATAGACAGCCGATCCCGGCGCCTTGACCCTTATCCAGTCGGGCTTCCGCAGAAGAGGAGTATCTGCCTTATGCGCCTTTTCGGGATGACGGACCCGTCGATCAAGAACCGTTGCCATCACGTGCTTTTTGTTCTGAAGAAACGAAAGACATAAATCACGATCACGGCGCCGACTGCCGCAACCAGAAGATTGCCTGAAAACCATCCCGGCAGAAACTGGTCAATCCGCAGATTCAATGCCTTGGCAAGCCACTCTCCCAGGAACGCACCGATAATTCCAACAATCACATTCATGAATATGCCCATGTCGGACCGGGTGATTTTTTCGGCGATCCAGCCAGCCAGACCACCGATAATCACTGTCCAAAGAAGGCCAACTCCGCCGCCGATATCCATCAGATTATTCATTTTCCAGCACTCCTGTGAGATGACGGCATCAAGTTAGAATCTTGGCGATAACCATGACGATAATAGCGCCGATGGTGGCGGTTGCAATATCACGGGCATATTCGTTCCTTATGCCAAGATCTATACCCGCTTTATTAAGAACGAATGATCCAACAAACGAGCCAATTACACCACTAATGAGATATTGAATGAGGTTTTGCTGGCCCGGAATCACCCAGCTCGCAATCCATCCAGCGACCAGGCCGAGACACAGGGCGATCACGATATTTCTGGTGTCCATAGGTGCCTCCATTCAATCGCCAACAACTCCTACATGTGGATAACGCGGCCCTGCGAATCAAGAACGCTTTCATGCATCATTTCAGAAAGGGTCGGATGCGGGAATACCGTGTGCATCAGGTCTTCTTCTGTTGTCTCCAGCCCCATGGCGATGACAAATCCCTGGATGAGCTCCGTGACTTCCGCGCCCACCATATGGGCGCCGAGCAAACGCCCGGTCTTGGCATCGAAGATGGTTTTGACCAGGCCCTGGTCCTCGCCCAATGCAATGGCCTTGCCGTTGGCGAGGAAGGGGAAGCGGCCGATTTTGAGTTCGAAGCCAGCAGCCTTGGCCTTGGCTTCGGTGAGGCCAACTGAGGCCACCTGCGGGTGGCAATAGGTGCAGCCGGGAATTTGCTCTTTCTTCATGGGATGGGCGTCGAGGCCCTTGATTTTCTCAATGCAGATGACGCCCTCGTGCTCAGCCTTGTGGGCCAGCATCGGTGGTCCCGCTACATCGCCAATGGCATAAATACCGGGAACACTGGTGCGGCTGAAACCGTCAGCGACGATGCAGCCCTTTTCGGTTTTCACACCGAGTGCCTCGAGGCCGAGATTTTCGATATTGCCGACAACGCCAACCGCCGAAATAACACGGTCCACGGTGATCTCGGTTTTCGTGGCGCCCTGCTCTATTGTGGCCGTGACGCTATTCGCGGCTTTCTTCAGCACACTGACTTTCGCGCTGAGTTTGATCTTGAGTCCCATTTTTTCCAACTGCTTCTGGGCAACTTTGGCGATCTCGGCGTCTTCCACCGGCATGACCTGATCCATGATTTCAACCACGGTCACATCCACGCCCATCGCATTGTAAAAACTCGCAAACTCGATGCCGATGGCGCCGGAGCCGACGACGAGCAATGACTTCGGCATTTCTGGCGGCACCATGGCCTCAAAGTAGGTCCACACCAGTTTGCCGTCGCCTTCGAGGCCGGGCAACGTGCGAGGCCGCGCGCCCGTGGCGATGATGATGTGCTTGGCGGTGTAGGTGCCGGCACCAAGTGTGCCTTTGGGTTCCGGGTTTTGCGGCAGCATGGGGGCCTTGGAAGACTTGGCAACGGCGACTTCGCCGGGCTTGGTGATTTTTGCCTCGCCCCAGATGACCTGCACCTTGTTCTTTTTCAGAAGGCCGCCAACGCCGCCATTGAGGCGGCCAGATACGCCGCGCGAACGCTGTACGACGGCC
Organism: Rhodobiaceae bacterium; assembly: GCA_009885825.1. GTDB lineage: Bacteria > Pseudomonadota > Alphaproteobacteria > Rhizobiales > Aestuariivirgaceae > Aestuariivirga. The sequence continues at coordinate 24,050 of VFJY01000094.1, forward strand.
TTGGCGTCGAACATTACGTTGTCCGCCGAGAGGCCATAATCCTTGGCATGCTTCATGTAGTGATAGATTTCAGCCGAGCGCAGCAGCGCCTTGGTGGGAATGCAGCCCCAGTTCAGGCAAATGCCGCCCAAATGCTCGCGCTCGACAATGGCCGTTTTGAACCCAAGCTGCGCGGCGCGAATGGCCGTCACATAGCCGCCGGGGCCAGAGCCGATGATGATAACGTCGAAATTGTTGTCGGCCATATTCAATACCTCACTCAATTCCCAAATTTTGTCATTGCCGGACTTGTTCTGGCAACCCATCGTTATGTCAGGCGTTACGCTTGAATTTGCGATGGGTCCCCGCAACAAGTGCGGGGATGACAGTTTTAGTTATATCTCCAATATCCTTTTCACCACCGGCACCAGCGCTTCGCCAATCGCCCGCGTATTCGCCGCATCGAGATGCCCGCCGTCGGTTTTGTCAGCAACAGCCACGCTCCCCGCATTAAAGAAATGCACACCCTGCTCCTCGGCAATGCGGGCGTAATGCTTGGCGAATTTTTGCGACTCTGCAATCGCATGGCCCCACAGCTCGTTGAACCATTCATCGTCGGTTTTCACCAGGCAGGGCGGCGACATGATGAGAATCTGAGGAACTTTGAAGTTGATCATATAATCATGGGTCTTCACCAGCTTGATCAGCCGCTCCATCCCCATGGCCGCGTCAAAAGCCCGGCAGCGGCCTGCAAACTTGATGTCATTGGTGCCCAGCATGATGATGACAAGATCAAGCGGCTGGTGGGTTTTCAGCATGACGGGAAGTGAAACCGCCCCGCTCAGATTGGTGCTGTCGGTTGGGTCATCATACACCGTCGTGCGGGCGTTCATGCCTTCCGCCAAAACATGCGCCTTGCCGTTCAGTCCTGCAGCCAGCGCATTCGGCCAGCGATCCTCAAACGAATGCCGCGCGTCTTGGCCAGCGACAAAACCCCAGGTCAGACTATCACCAAATGCGAGGATGGATTTCATGTCACTTCCGTACTCCCTAGTGGGGGCAGCTCATTAGGCGTTAAGGCGACTAGTTCATTTAGTATAAGAAACCAATTTCTTACAAGAACCCTAACATCCCTCCACCGCTCCGCATCAATCGAGCCGCTGAAATGCATAAGCTTGTTTGCCTCATATAATTTTTTAACGATGTTGTATTTGGCAAGTTGGGGTCGTGCTTGAATAGTTTTCTCCACGAGCAGCGTCAGATTCGTTTTCTCATCTTTCTGATTGTAGTGGAATCTGAACAAAATTTCAGTGATTGATCGACACATGGCGAGCGCCGCCAAGTCCGCTCCCGCAACGTAGGCCTTTCGAACATTGTCGAGATAGGCGTACAAACTCTTTTGTTCGTTAATTCCATGTTTGTTGGAAACCGACTCCTTAACCGCAAGTACAGGTATTTCGCGCCAACGCGCTTCCATGTCTGACAAATCTATGTCCATTGTCTCGCGTAGCCAAGTCCAAGCTTGTTCAGCACGAGAAAAGAATGGATATTCGTTTGATTTATAAGAAGCATTTTCCATTACACCATCAACATGGTCGGCTGCGGAGTGTGAATCTGGATCAAAATCCCAAAGTTCTTCCTCCTCTTCCATTGCGTCATCAGGCTCTGAATTTGTAGAAGCCGGAACGCCAATCAAAAGATCAGAAAGATCGATTTCTGGGAGCGTGGCCAACCATGAATCGGTCCATGACCCTCCATATCTGGATATTGCGTCGAGAAACTCGGGATGAGCTTGAGGAATAACACGCCTCTTTGAGCGCTTTCTATGATCCTCAATTCGCAGAAATAACGTATGCAGTTCCCTTACAATATGCGTAAGCGAAGGATCAGATCGCAGCGCTTCCTCCAGTTTTTGAGGATTCGAAGTCGTAGCGGACTCAAGAGCTCGAAACATCTTCACGAAGTCCTCGGTAACTCTTTGTCTACTCATCGGGTTACACCAACATCAGCCCCGGCTCTTCGATATACATCTTGAAGGCGCCGAGGAGTTCAGCACCCAGCGCCCCGTCAACGGCGCGATGGTCGGTGGACAGGGTGACCGACATTTGCTGTTCAATCACAATCTCATTGCCACGCACGACGGAGCGGCGTTCGCCGGTGCCGATGGCGAGGATTGTCGCTTGCGGCGGGTTGACGATGGCCTGAAAGTTTTTGACGCCCATCATGCCCATGTTGGATACGGAGGTTGACCCGCCAGTATATTCCTGGGGCAACAATTTGCGGGATTTGGCGCGGGCGGCGTAATCCTTCATCTCGGTGGAGATTTGGGTGAGGCCCTTGGTTTCCGCCATGCGGATGATGGGGGTGATCAGGCCGCCGGGGATGGACACGGCCACGCCCACATCGGCGTGGTGGTGTTTTACCATGGCGCTATCGGTCCACGACACATTGGCTTCCGGTACCTTGATCAGCGCCATGGCCAGGGCCTTGATGATGAAGTCATTGACGGAGACTTTCCACACGGGCTTGCCGTCCTTGTCCTTCGGCGCCTGCAAATTGAGGCGTTCGCGCAGGGGCAAGAGGTTCTCGAGGGAAATATCCACCGTCACATAGAAATGCGGCACCGTCTGTTTGGATTCAGTCAGGCGGCGCGCAATGGTCTTGCGCATGCCGTCGTGGGGAACGAGATCGTAGGAGCCCGCTTCGAAGAGCTTGAGAACGGCATCGTCCGACATGCCTTGGGGCATTCCAGCGGCCTTGGTGGCAGGGGCAGCGCCCGGCTTGGCATTTTCAACATCCTTCAGGACAACGCGGCCATGGGGGCCGGAGCCTTTCAATGCAGAGAGGTCGATGCCTTTTTGTTTGGCAATGCGCTTGGCAAGCGGTGAGGCAAATATCCTGCTTCCATTGCCTGAAGATATCGGTGCCGCAACAGCGGCAGGTGAGGGTGTGCTGGCAACAGGCGCAGCGCTTGGCTTGGGTGCAGGGGCGGCAGCGGCAACCGCATCGCCCAGCTTCTCCCCCTCGCCCAGAATAATCGCGATTGGGGCGTTCACCAGAACATCATCGGTGCCTTCGGCCACCAGGATTTTTCCCAAGGTTCCTTCGTCAATGGCTTCCACTTCCATTGTCGCCTTGTCGGTTTCGATTTCAGCCAGCACATCGCCGGACTTCACCTTGTCGCCCTCTTTCTTCAGCCATTTGGCAAGCTTGCCCTTTTCCATGGTGGGCGAAAGGGCTGGCATCAGGATTTGCACGGGCATGGGCGTGGCTCTCTCTTATGACTTGACGGACAATGGAGAATGTTTGGCGGCGGCCTTGGCCAGATCGGCGGTCAGGTTCTTGCGGATTTCCTCAAGGTTTCCGGCAGTTGTGCCGTGGCCCATTTCGGCGATGGAGGCCGCCACCTGCTCAGCCATCCCCGCCAGCACATGGCCCCAGACATCGGCCTTGCCAAAGGCCATGGCATTGAGCGACAGGCTCAAATGCCCTTGCGTGATCCAGGCCCGCACCAGCTCGCCCGCCTTCTCGTCATGAAACACTTCATGGGGCGGCTGCAGCTGATGGGGATGCGTATCGTGGCTATGGTCGTGGTGATGGTGATGGTGATGGTGATCATGGTCAGACATAGAGAACTCCCTTCACTGCGGCCACCACTTCGTCGGCATTGGGCAACGCCAGTTTTTCCAGGTTGGCAGCGTAAGGCATTGGCACATCCTTGCCTGCGACACGCGCAACAGGCGCATCAAGATAATCGAACGCGTATGTCATGACTTGGGCGGCGATTTCGGAGGTGACCGAGAATTGCGGATAGCCTTCTTCCACCGCAACACAACGATTGGTTTTCTTGACGCTCTCAATCACGGTGGCCAAATCCATGGGGCGGATGGTGCGGAGGTCAATGACTTCCGCCTCGATGCCTTCCGCCGCCAGCTTGTCAGCGGCGGCCAGCGAATAGGTCATGCCGATGCCGAAGGAAACGATGGTGACGTGCGTGCCAACACGGGCCACGCGGGCCTTGCCGATGGGCACGATCCAGTCATCGAGCTTCGGCACTTCAAAACTCTTGCCGTAGAGAATTTCATTTTCGAGGAAGATCACCGGGTTGGGATCGCGGATGGCGGATTTCATCAGGCCTTTGGCATCCGCTGCCGAGTAAGGCATCACCACCTTGAGGCCGGGGATTTGGGAATACCAGGCGGCATAATCCTGTGAGTGCTGTGCGCCCACACGGGCCGCCGCGCCGTTGGGGCCGCGGAACACAATGGGGCAGCCCATTTGCCCGCCAGACATATAGAGCGTTTTGGCGGCGGAATTGATGATGTGGTCAATGGCCTGCATGGCGAAATTGAAGGTCATGAATTCAACAATGGGCCTGAGGCCTGCGAAGGCCGCACCCGTGGCGATGCCAGTGAAGCCATGTTCAGTGATGGGCGTGTCAATCACGCGGTTCGGGCCGAATTCCTCCAGCATGCCCTGGCTGATCTTATAGGCGCCCTGATATTCGCCCACTTCCTCGCCCATGAGGAACACGTCCTTGTCGCGGCGCATTTCTTCAGACATGCCAGCGCGGATGGCTTCGCGCACCGTCATGGTCACCATCTCGGTGCCTTCGGGGATTTCCGGGTCGGCTGCGGCTGGCGCACGTACAATGGCGGGAGCGGCAACGGGCGCAACCGTGGGCGCTTCAACAGCAGCAGCCTTCGGCGCAGGCGCCGCATCGGCCTCGCCAATCACCGCAATCGCCGTATTCACTTTTACATTCTCGGTTCCCTCAGGCACCATGATCGCGGTGAGAATTCCCTCGTCGACGGCTTCCACTTCCATGGTGGCCTTGTCGGTTTCAATCTCGGCCAGCACATCGCCGGACTTGATACTGTCACCAATTTTTTTTAGCCATTTCGAAAGCTTGCCCTCTTCCATGGTGGGCGAGAGAGCGGGCATTAAAATACTGGGCATGAAGTCAGTGCTCCGTCAATTTTCGTTTGATTCTATTAAGGCAACAAGAACTGCAATCGCCACAATGCAACCACAAAAGCCAAAGAAAGAAAATAGCGCCACTCTATAGCGCCGGAGGTGTGGCATTGCTCCCGGCCCAAGACGATCCTCCAGTTCCGCAAATTTCAGGCGTCCCAAACGAAAGTAGTTAAGCACTTTCTCACCCTTCGGCGACATGCTGGAAACTGAAATGGCCGAGTAAGATGCGACAACCCACGCAGCAAACGCGCCTAAACCGAGGAACAAAAATAAAAACAATATCATTGGCTATAGCCCCTGACCCGACCTCAAGCTGTCTTGTAAATATCAGTATAGAGTTCCGAAAAGTCCGGTTCAGGGCTTGCAATCGCAAAGTCTGCGGCTTGCGTCACCACAACACGAATATCCGCATCGATCTTTTTCAGGTCATCCTCGCTGGCGATGTTCGCCTTCAGGATGCGCGCCTTCACCTGCTCGATGGGATCATGCTCCTCGCGCATTTTCTGCACCTCTTCCTTGGCGCGGTATTTGGCGGGATCGGACATGGAATGGCCACGGTAGCGATAGGTCATCATCTCCAGAATATACGGCCCTTGCCCAGCGCGGCAATGCTCCACGGCCCGGTCGCCCGCTTCCTTCACGGCTCGGACGTCCATGCCATCCACCTGTTCGGAAGGAATGCCAAAGGCTTCGCCGCGCGCGCCCAAATAATCAGGCTTGGCGGTGGAACGCGGCGCTGCCGTTCCCATCGCATAGCGGTTGTTCTCGATGATGAAAATCACCGGCAGGCCCCAGACCGAAGCTATGTTGAATGTCTCATAGACCTGCCCCTGGTTGGCCGCACCATCGCCAAAATAGGTGAGCGACACATGATCGTTGCCGCGATACTTGTTGGCGAATGCCAGTCCCGCACCCAGCGGCACCTGGGCGCCCACAATGCCGTGGCCGCCGAAAAACTGTTTCTCCCGGCTAAACATGTGCATGGAGCCGCCCTTGCCCCGTGAATATCCATCGCGGCGTCCCGTGAGCTCGGCCATAACGCCCTTTGCATCCATGCCGCACGCCAGCATGTGGCCGTGGTCGCGATATGAGGTTATCAGCTGGTCGCCTTCCTTGACGGCCATCTGCATGCCGACGACTACCGCCTCCTGACCGATATAGAGATGGCAGAAGCCGCCAATGGAACCCATGCCATAAAGCTGCCCGGCCTTCTCCTCAAACCTCCGTATAAGGAGCATGTCCTTGTAGGCGCGTAGCTCTTCTTCTGAGGTGAAACCGCTGTTTCGCAAAGCCTCCCGTTCAGCTTTCTGGGATTTCGTCTCCTTGCGCGCAATATAGGCTGACTTAACCGCCATTTTTATCCTCCAGCACAGTATCTGAGGGAATTCTATAGCACTAAGCGTTTGAGTTGACTTAACATTCTGTGGATTAACTGATATTCAGTTTATCCAGCGGATATCATTCGGAAATTAACGATTTTGGATGATAATCAGCTCGTCGGGCCTCGCGACGGCCAGCGTGCTCCTCGCCATTTCATCCAGCATGTCCGGGTCGAGCGACTCCGGTCTGAGCAGGGTGACCCGCGCCTCCAGCAGTTTTCGCTCCGTCATGCTTGCGTTCAACTCTTCTGTCACGGCAGTTGTCTTCTCCGCCAGCCTGCGCTGGTACTCATGCCCGCGCGGACCTGAAAACGCGTGCCAGCCAAAATAACCCATCAACACCAGGCAGGCGCAGCTAACCGCAACGTCAAACTTGTGAACACGCATCGCCATGCCTCTTCTCCATCCTCGATTTCGACAGAATCGGTTAACATCAGGTTAAAGACAAAACGCTATATAAGTCTTGAAAACTGAGTTAAGTTCCACAATGTATGGGGGAAGAAGGTTTCTACAGATGTTGTCAAGCAGCCGCTTTGTTGTCGCGATTCATGCGCTCAGCCTGTTGGCCCGCCATGGCAAGAGCGGGCCTGTGTGTTCCGCCACAATTGCGTCCAGCGTCCAAACCAATCCTGTTGTCATCCGCCGCCTCATGGCCGAGCTGGAAAGAGCCAAGCTGGTGCGCTCCACTTCCGGCAGGTGCGGCGGCTTTCAGCTTGACCGGCAAGCGGAAAACATAACTCTGGCTGATATCTATGACGCCGTTGAAGACGAGACCGTATTCCGCATGCACAAGATTGACGCAGATGCCAAGTGCCCGGTTGCGGCCCACATCAAGAAAACTCTGGCTGTTCCCTTCCGGGCTGCCGAGGGCGCCCTCTCGACATCACTGGCTCGCACGACGCTGCAAGATGTTGCAGCGGGCATAGCCTGATCAACCTCACCTCCCCACATCTTCACCGATGAACGGCCGGTGAATGCAGCCTTCAGCACGAGTCTAGGTCTGCTCCCCCATATTGGCTCTCAAGTTAACAAACATTCTTGAAGCTCAAATCACCCATCCAGTTCAAAGGAGAACAACCATGACAACGAGGTTCAACCCCACAATTCTCGCAGTCGCAATTGTCTTGTCAGCCGCATCACATGCCAACGCCAAGCAGGCGCTCGTCGAAATCAATGCCACGGTGAAAGGGTTCATCTCATCTTGCCAGAAAGCCGGTGGAACATCCTCGGGTGGAAACGGCATTGTGAGCTGTGATTCAGGGAACACAAACACAAGCTGCAGCGTCGTCAACGGGAGGACAGATACATGCCTCCAGACCACGCCGGGTCGTCAAGACCCAAACAGAGATTCGCACAATTCAGCCGACAACGACAGCACTGGAAATGGCAATGTCAGCGATGGCGGTGGCTCGAAAGATAACACAGCATCATCCAACGGCAATGACTCTGGCCCAAGCTCTGCCAGCGGCAGTGGTAATGGCAATACCATCAAGTGATCCGGGCAAGCCTCCAGCGCGCCCCGCGAGCAATACACCGCGGGGCGTCTATTTCAGTATCTTGAAGTCACCAACCGCAATGCCTGCAGCATCGGCAGGTCCGCCGATGCGCAGCCACAAGGCCTTGCCTTGCGCATGTGCAGGAATGGCAAATGTCTGCTTTCCCGGTGTTGTCTGCAACGTGAAACTCTGAATGGCATTGCCGCTGGTCTCCAGAAGGGGTTCAGGCAATACCATCACATCAAGAACAGTCGCGGCACTGCCTTCGCTGCCAGGCGGCGGCGTATATTCTATCGACTTCACAGGTTGCGCGGCGTCACCGGCAAACCGCACCAGCACGTTAAGCTCCTGGTCCGGCGCCGCAATTGAAATGCTGGTTTCGGGTTTGCTGTCAAACAACTCTGTGAAATTGTAACGCTGCTCCGAGCCATCCTTGAGGGCAGCAGAAAACTGCGCGCTCTGCCCCAGGTTAAAGGGCACCGCCGCCAGCGCATCAGTCTTTGTTGAAACCGGAACTTCCGCCTCCGCGACAGGCGATTGTACAACAGTCACCTGCACCGGCTGCTGCGGTGCGGCACCTGGTATCAATGTCTGGTAAGCCGCAATGGCAACGCCAGCGATGGCGGCAAAACTTGTGGCCACCAAATGGACGCCGGTAAATTTCGAAGACTTATGATTTGAGGATGGTTGCCCCGGCATATTGCGCCTGTGTCCCTAGTTCTTCTTCAATACGCAACAACTGGTTGTATTTCGCCAAACGGTCCGACCGTGCCAGCGAGCCCGTCTTGATCTGACCGCAATTTGTGGCAACAGCAAGGTCGGCAATGGTCGAGTCCTCGGTCTCGCCCGAACGGTGCGACATGACGGCGGTGTAGCCCGCCTTGTGGGCCATCTCAACGGCTTCCAGGGTTTCCGTGAGTGATCCGATCTGGTTTACCTTCACGAGAACCGAATTGGCGATGTGTTCGGTGATGCCGCGCTTCAGGCGCGTGGTATTCGTCACAAACAAATCGTCGCCCACAAGCTGGTGGGTCTTGCCGATCAAATCAGTGATCTGCTTCCAGCCATCCCAATCATCTTCCGACATGCCGTCTTCAATGGAAATGATCGGAAAATCCTTGGCAAGCTTGGCCAGATATTTGGCTTGCTCTGCGATGGTGCGCTTTTTACCCTCGCCTTCGTAATCATAAACGCCGTTCTTGAAAAACTCTGTCGCGGCGCAATCCAGCCCCAGGTAGATTTCCTTGCCCGGCTTGTAACCGGCTTGTTCGATTGCCTTGTAGGCAAACTCCAGCGCTGCTTCCGCCGATGGAAGGTTGGGCGCAAAGCCGCCTTCATCGCCCACGTTGGTGTTGTGGCCAGCCTTCTTGAGCGCGCCCTTCAACGTGTGGAATACTTCAGCCCCCATGCGGAGCGCTTCCTTGAAGGAGGGTGCCCCCACGGGCAAGATCATGAATTCCTGAAAGTCGATGGGATTGTCCGCATGGGCGCCACCATTGATGATGTTCATCATGGGAACGGGCAATGTGCGCGCCGATGCGCCACCCACATATCGGTAGAGCGGAAGCCCGCAGGACTCCGCCGCAGCCTTGGCAACGGCCAGGGAAACACCAAGAATGGCATTGGCCCCAAGCCGCGCCTTGTTGGGCGTGCCATCGAGCGCAATCATCACGCGGTCAACCGCAATCTGATCCTCCGCATCCATGTCGATCAGATTGTCAAAAATCTCGCCATTAACAGCGGCCACCGCGTTCAATACACCCTTGCCGCCATAGCGCTTCTTGTCACCATCCCGAAGCTCAACAGCCTCATGCGCGCCCGTCGATGCCCCCGAAGGAACCGCAGCCCGCCCGAAGGAGCCATCCTCAAGGATCACATCCACCTCAACAGTGGGATTGCCCCGGCTATCCAGGATTTCGCGGGCAGTAATGTCAAGAATGGCGGTCATGGGTTGCTCCAAAGCAAGGTTGGGAGCGGCTTATGGCGCGGAGTTGCGATGATTGCAAGACGGCGGTTTTCATTACTTGAGTTGGCTCAAGCGGCCAATCGTCCAATCGGGATGATTTCATGAGAAGCAGATGTGAACGGGCTGCCTGTCCAATCTCCTAACCACTGATCAACTACCAAGTCACAATCAGCTATCATCGTTTCGAGAACCAGCTGCGGAGTAAACTGGATGGCTGATTTGGCTGAAAACAGCTGTCCGGTCGAATTCACGAGGTAGTTTGTTTCGTAAGTGACGTTGCCCGAAACTTTATCATGAATGGAGGTGTTCCACCCTTTGACTTCGCCCAATGTTGGATGATTTAAAAACCGGATTGAATCTTGAGCTCCCCAATCCAGCCATTCTTTTGCTTGGGGATTGCGCATGTCGAATATGAAGCGGCCAGTTGGAGCGAGATGCAGAGCAATGGTTCTAAGGACAGCCAATTGATCATCCGAAGTTAGAAAAACCTGGAAGGCGTGCCCGGTCAGCAAGATGAGGCCAAATTTACGATCCAGTTTCATATCCCGTGCATCGCCTTGGATCCAGCTCGCTCGCCCGCCTGAGGTCTTTGAACGTGCAATGTCCAGCATGGAGTCGGATGGGTCCACGCCGACTACCACACGACCATCGTTTGCAAGCACCGACGCAAGCCGCCCCGTGCCACAACCAAGATCAAGGACGGATGAAGTGTCTTGTGCCAATGAGCGGCAATAGTCGTCGTCCGGACCCCACGTGTTTTCAAGATCATAGAAATCGGCAAGTTGGGGATCATGATAGAGCTGGTCAAAGAGTGTGGCTGTCACAACTTGTATTTTCCCTGCAAACCAGCTTGACATTGGCTGCCTTGCCAATACCATTGATCGATGACACTCTCCAAGCATGTTAACTCTCATGCTCCTCCGCCATGCGAAGTCGGACTGGTCCGAAGCTGGCAAGGCTGATATTGATAGGGTGCTTAACGAGCGGGGTGAACGGGCGGCAAAACTCATGGGCCGCTATATGGCTGACAGCGGTCTGTTGCTGGATCTCGTGCTGTGTTCTCCAGCTACACGTGCCAGGCAGACCGGGGAACTTGTCGTGAAGGAGCTGGCGACAGTCCCGCCAATTCGCATCGAACCAGACATCTACAGTTTCAGCGACGGCGCCGTGCTTTTGAATTGTCTTCGCCGCAAGGGGGGCTCCGCGCAATCCGTTCTCCTTGTCGGCCATAATCCCTCAATCGAGGGGCTGGCGCAAAAGCTTGTTGGAATGGGCGACGATAAACTCCGTGCGCAGATAATCGAGAAATATCCCACGGCCGCGCTGGCAGTAATGACTTTCGGCATGGACGGCTGGGCGGCACTAACGGAAGGCGCAGGAACGCTCCTGCGTTTCGTCAGACCCCGGGACTTGATTAAGTAGCCGGATTTAGTTGCCTCAGCATCAGCACCATGTTCGCCTGGGCGTCGGTGCCGCCCACATTCCGGATTTTATGGGGCAGGTCGCCGCGGTAACGGATGGCTTCGCCCGTCTTGGCCACCTTCACCTCTTCGCCCACGGTGATCTCGACCTCGCCCTTGATCATATAGAGGTGTTCGACGGTTCCGGGCGGATGGGGGTCCGATTCCAGCAATCCGTTGGGTTTGGCCTGAAAGTCGTACCATTGGGTCAGGTCAACCAGACTCAAGGGGCCGGTAATGGCCAGACGGCATAGCCCGTCCTGGCTTTCCAGAATGGGCACGGCTGATTTAGCCTGATGCTCCAGAAACACAGCGCCGCTGTCGGCTTTCAGAACTTCATCAATGCTCGTGTCCAGCGCCCGAGACAATCGGTAAACTGTTGAAAGTGTTGGATTTGTCTCATTACGCTCGATCTGCGAAATAATCGACTTCGCAACCCCGGATTGCTCCGACAGCTCGCCCAACGACATGTTGTAGGCCTTCCGCAACCGCTGGATGGTTTTGCCCAAAGCAGGTGTCGGATCAACATCCTGTGAACCGTTACTCTTTCTCGAGCGTGGCGTTGACATTTCGCTGTCCTTTATTTAGAACTATCGTTCGTAATACAGAACGAAACCCTATTCTAGCCTTTTCGATCGGTAAATCAATTGAATTCGCGGAGTTATAGGAGACATCTAAAAACGGCGTAAACGTCCGGAGAAGCGAACAGGAGCGACCAATATGCGTTATTTCCCCATATTTTACAACCTTGAAGGCCGGAAAGTCGTGGTTGTGGGCGGTGGAGAAGAAGCCCTTCGCAAGGTCCGCCTGTTGCTCAAAACCAACGCCAATATATCAGTCATAGCCCCCCTCCTCCATGATGAGCTGGCTTCGGAGCCCCGTGTCGTGTGGCTGGCCGGCCGTTTTGCCCCGCATTTACTCGACGGCGCAGCACTCATCTATTCCGCCGAGCCCGAGCTCAACCACATCGTCAGCACGGAAGCCAAACTGCGCGGCATTCCGGTGAACGTCATCGACGAAGCAGATATTTCCACCTTCATCACCCCCTCGATCGTTGACCGTGATCCGGTCGTGGTGGCCATTGGCACCGAAGGAACCGCCCCGGTCCTGGGCCAAGGCATCCGTGCCCGCATTGATGCCATGTTGCCAGTGGGATTGGGCGACCTGGCCACCAAGGCCAATGCCTTGCGAGCCCAGGTTGCCACAAAAGTTCCCCATGGCAATCGCCGCCGCTCGTTCTGGCAGAAGTTCTTTTTCGGCCCCATCAGAAACGCCAGCCTCGCTGGCGATGAGGAAAGCTATAGCCGCGAACTGAACATCGCACTCATTGATGAAGCCGCGCCCTCCATCGGCCGTGTCTCGCTCGTAGGCGCAGGCCCCGGTGACCCGGAACTTTTGACGCTGAAAGCCCAGCGCAAACTGCAGGAAGCTGACGTGATCGTTTATGACCGGCTCGTCAGCCCCGGCGTTCTGGAAATGGCGAGGCGCGATGCGGTTCGCATCAGCGTTGGCAAAACGCCATATGAACCATCACCCAAGCAATCCGATATCAACGCCATCCTCATCCGTGAAGCCCGCGCCGGAAAGCATGTGGTGCGCCTCAAGGGTGGTGATCCCTATGTGTTTGGCCGTGGTGGCGAAGAGCAAGCCGCACTCGAAGCCAGCGGCATCCCTGTTGATGTGGTGCCGGGAATTACCGCCGCCCTGGGCTGTGCCGCTGCAATCGGCTTGCCGCTCACCCAGCGTGGACAAAACCGCACATTCACATTCCTGACGGGCGCTTCAGAAGATGGCACCGCCAAACATGATTGGGCCTCTCTCGCCAAACCCGGCTCCGCCTTTGCGATTTATATGGGTGTGAACGCGGCTGGCGAAATCGCAGGCGAACTATTGGCCGCAGGCATGGCGCCGCAAACGGAGGTCACCGTTGTTGAGAACGGCACGCTTGCAGATCAGCGTGTGCTTTCAACATCAATCGGCAGCCTCTGGGAAGCATTGCAGAGAGCTGGCGTCGCGGGCCCAGCAATAATCTATGTGGGCCTGTCACACGCCAAGTCATCAGCAGACGTGGTTCCCTTCCCAACCCGCGAAGACATCGCTTCAGATATTTTGAGGGCAGCATCATGAGCACTATCGAAAAAGGCCAAGTCATGACCGCCAATCGCCTGCGCGATGGCGAAGTCGTATTCCTCACCCGTGCAGGCACATGGAATGAGAAGATCGATGAAGCAGCAATGGCTCTGGAGCCCCAGGCAACGGCTGCTCTCACCGCGCGCGCTGCCGAGGATGAGAAGGCAACTGTTGTAACGGGCGCCTATCTCTTTGACGCAGAGCGTATTGATGGGCGCGTGCGCGCCATTCACATGCGCGAACGCATACGCACCTTGGGCCCAACCGTCAGGCGTGATCTTGGCAAGCAGGCCGAAGGCACCGCTGGCGCATTTGCCTTTCAGGAGAATTGATCCATGTATCGTTATGATGAATTTGATCACCAGTTCGTTCGTGAGCGCACCGCGCAGTTCAGGGACCAGGCGGATCGGCGGCTCAAGGGCGAGTTGACGGAAGAAGAGTTCCGTCCTTTACGCCTGATGAATGGCCTTTATCTCCAGTTGCATGCCTACATGCTGCGCGTTGCCATTCCCTACGGAACCCTATCATCCAGGCAAATGCGCAAGCTCGCCTACATTGCCGAGAAGTGGGACCGTGGATATGGCCACTTCACCACGCGCCAGAATATTCAATACAACTGGATCAAGCTTGAAGACACGGCGGATATTCTCGCAGCCCTCGCCGAAGTCGAAATGCATGCCATTCAAACCTCCGGCAATTGCATTCGCAATGTCACCACAGATCATTGGGCCGGTGCCGCTGCCGATGAAATTTCTGATCCGCGGCCCGTGGGCGAACTGCTGCGTCAGTGGTCATCGCTCCATCCCGAATTTTCCTATCTCCCGCGCAAATTCAAAATTGCGGTTACAGGTGCCCCCAATGACCGGGCCGCTGTTAAAGTTCACGACATTGGCCTGCGCCTGCACAAGAATGATGCAGGCAAGATTGGCTGGGAAGTCATTGTTGGCGGTGGCCAGGGCCGCACGCCGATGATCGGCGTCACCGTTCGCGACTTTCTGCCGGAGAATGAACTCGTCGCCTATATCGAAGCGATCATGCGGGTCTATAATCTCTATGGCCGCCGCGACAACAAATACAAGGCCCGCATCAAAATTCTGGTGCACGAAATCGGTGCTGAAAAATTCAAGTCGGAAGTCGAGACCGAGTACGCCAGGCATCCGCAGCAAACAACTGAAGTTGAAGAAAAGGAACTGGCCCGCATCGCCGCCTATTTCGCTCCACCGCAGTTCGAAAAGCTGTCACGCTTTGCGCCAGCATTCGAAGATGCAAAATTGAAACATCCGGAATTTGCCCGTTGGACGCGCAACAATCTCGCCGCCCACAAAGTTGATGGCTACACCATCGTCAACATATCGCTGAAGCCGGAGGGCGGCATACCGGGCGACGCCACAGCCGATCAGATGCGCCTCATGGCTGATCTGGCCGAGCGTTGTTCCAATGATGAACTGCGTGTTAGCCATCCCCAGAACATCATTCTTCCCCACGTCAAGAAAGATGACGTTTACTCCATTTGGCAGCAACTTGGCCCGGCCGGATTGGCAACAGCAAACTATGGCTTGGCCGGTGACATCATCGCCTGCCCTGGAATGGATTACTGCGCGCTGGCAACCGCCCGCTCCATTCCCATATCCCAGGCGATTTCCCGCAAATTCGCCGATCTCGATGTCCAGGAGAAAATCGGCCCGGTCAAAATCAACATATCGGGATGCATCAATGCCTGCGGCCATCACCATGTGGGCCACATCGGCATTCTCGGCCTCGACAAGAAGGGCGAGGAATTTTACCAGATCACGCTTGGTGGCTCCTCCACCGAGAGTGCCTCAATAGGTTCCATTCTAGGTCCTGGCTTTGCCGGCCATGAAGTTGCGGATGCCATCGAAAAAATCCTCGAAACCTATGTGAAGCTGCGTCAACCCGGCGAAGAATTCCTTTACGCCTATAGAAGGTTGGGACCCAACCCCTTCAAGGAGGCTCTCTATGCCACTGCTTAGAAACAATGCCTTTGTTGTCGATACCTGGACTCATTTAGGCCTGGAGGACAAACTGCCGGATGGCGGCAATGTCGTTCTGCCTTTCCAGCGTCTGAAGAATGAATGGGAGTCATTGGCCAAGTTTCCGGGCCAACTCGGCGTCTTGCTGAACAATTCGGATCACGCTGGCGAGCTCGAGCATTTCCTGCCGCATCTGGCGCTTGTCATTCTGCCTTTCCCCGCATTCACTGATGGCAGGGCCTACTCAATCGCCCGGCAAATTCGTCTCGCTGGCTATCGTGCTGAATTGCGGGCAACCGGAAATCTGCTGCCCGATCAGTTCCAGTATATGCAGCAAGTGGGCTTCACGTCCTTCGACGTGTCAGATCGCTTCCCCTTAAGCATGTGGCAGTCCGCAGCAAAGCAAATGTCGCTGGCTTATCAGCGTGGCCTCTATCGCCGCACAGGCGAAACCGAAGTGTGGACCGAGCGCCACATGGAAGCTGCCCCATGGGAGGAGCAGCCCCATGCTGGATAACTCACTCGTTGAAACTTACGCGGGCCTCGAAGGCCGCGACCTCATAAAATCAGTCCTGCGCAATCACGTGGGAAAAACCGCACTCGTGTCTTCATTTGGAGCCGAGTCCGCCGTTCTCCTCCACATGGTTTCAGAAATTGATCCCCATCTGCCGGTATTTTTTCTGGATACCGGGAAGCTGTTTCAGGAAACTCTGGATTATCGCGACATACTGATTGTCGAATTGGGGCTTACAAATGTGCGTTCAATCCAGCCCGCCAGGGAAGACCTGGAGGCATTTGACTCTGACGGATATTTGCACCTGCTCGACACTGGAACGTGCTGCAACATACGAAAAGCCATTCCGCTTGAAAAAGCGCTAGCTGGATTTGACGTCGTCATATCAGGCCGCAAGCGCTTTCACGGCGCCGCCCGCGCTGACTTGGATTTCATCAACATCGCTGACGGCCGCCTGAAGGTCGAACCTTTGGCAGGTTTCACAGCGCTGGATATCCATGCCTACATGGTCAGTCATCACCTGCCCAGCCACCCGTTGAAACTCGAAGGCTATCGCTCCATAGGGTGTGAACCCTGCACCAAGCGCGGTGGCAGCGATGAAGATCCACGCGCTGGCCGCTGGTCTGGCACCGACAAAACAGAATGTGGCATTCATTTTACCGCAAATGGACAAATTATACGCACAGTTCAGCGCCAGACTGTAGCCGCCTAAATTCTTCGCTTTCGAGGGGATACACCAAATGCAGGATTTTCTGGCGTTCGGGCTGATAGGGTTTCTGGCGCAACTCATTGATGGCGCATTGGGAATGGGTTTCGGTGTTATCTCGTCTTCAATTCTGCTGGCCCAGGGCGTTCCACCGGCGCTTGCATCAGCAAGCGTCAACGCTGCCAAATTGCCAACCACTGGAACCGCCGCCCTGTCACACTTCTACCACAAAAACCTTGATCCGAATGTCCTCTTCAAACTCTGCGCGTTCGGCGCACTTGGCGGAGTAATCGGCGCAACAGTTCTCACCAGCCTCACGGGCGCCACCTTAATGGTCATCATAAATCTTTACCTGGTATTGATCGGCCTGCTCATCGTCTATCGTGGCGTACAAAACATCGCCCCAAAACTGTTGCCTGCGCGCTTCACCCGGCTGATCGGCCTGGCAGGTGGCCTCATCGAAGGCATAGGCGGAAGCTGGGGACCGATCGTTACAACCAGTCTGCTGGGATCGGGAACTGAGTCACGCTACGCCATCGGCTCCAGCAACTTTGCTGAATTCGTTGTGAGCGTTGCAGTATTCACAACCTTCGTTCTGGCCTTTGCAGTGGGCTATTGGGAAGGCGGCTCCGATTGGCGCAGCGTTGCATATCCGGTAGCCGGATTGGTCGTCGGCGGAATACCTGCCGCAGTGATCGGCGGTTATTTCTCCAAGGTAACTCCGAGACGGGCGCTCACAATTATCGTAGGGCTTCTCGCAATCAGCATCGGGCTGTACCGGACACTGACGGTTTAGCGCAAAATCGCCCGCTTCAGATCACCGATCAAGTCAACCACATCTTCAAGCCCGACTGACAGGCGCAAGTTTCCGTCGCTGATTCCCATCATGGCGCGGGCCTCCGGACCAATGTTGCGGTGGGTGGTTGTGGCAGGATGGGTGATCAGGGATTTTGCGTCACCAAGATTGTTCGAGATATCGATAATGCCAAGATTGCGCAACACATCAAAGGCCTTGGCCTTGCCGCCAGCCACATTGAACGAAACCATGGTGCCGCCCATTTTCATCTGCTGGCGTGCAAGCTTCACTTGCGTGTGCGTGTCATGATGGGGATAGTAAACCCGTTCAACGCCATTGATTGCAAGCAACGCATCCGCAATGGCGGCAGCAGCACGGCTCTGCGCTTCTACCCGCAAATTGAGTGTCTCCAAGCCTTTCAGCAAAACCCAGGCGTTAAACGGCGAAAGCGTCGGGCCCGTGTGTCGCAGGAAAGGCTTCAACAGTTCTTCCTTAAATTTTTTCGAAGAAAGAATGGCACCGCCAAAAACCCTGCCCTGCCCGTCCGTGTGTTTCGTGCTGGAATAAAAAACAATGTCGACGCCCAGCTCCATCGGTTTCTGCAAAATGGGTGTGGCAAACACATTGTCGACAATCACAACCGCACCAGCCTTATGGGCCACATCACAGATCATCGGAATATCGAGAACTTCCAACAAGGGGTTGGACGGCGTCTCAAGAAACACGCACTTGGTATTTGGTTTCATGGCCTGCTTCCAGGCCGCCGCATCCGTGCCGTCAACCAGGTCATAAGTAATGCCAAAGCGTGGCAGAATAGCCGTGATGATTTGATAATTCGAACCAAACAATGAGCGCGACGCTACAACGTGGTCACCAACTTTGAGCTGACAGGCCAACGCTCCAAAAGCCGCTGACATGCCGGAAGCAACCGCATAGCAGGCCTCCGCCCCTTCCAACAACCGCAAACGCTCTTCCAGCATTGAAACTGTCGGATTGCCATAGCGGCCGTAGATATAGCCCTCCTCTTCGCCAGCAAATCGTCGCTCTGCGGTTTCCGGATCCTCATAGGCGTAGCCAGATGTGAGATAGATGGCCTCCGACGTTTCACCATGCACCGAACGGTCCATTCCACCACGCACAAGTTTCGTGGCATCACCCCACCCGGCGGGGTTCTGCTTCTTCGTGTATTTGGCCATTAGCTTTGAACCCAGGGCAGTCCTGCGGCTTTCCAGCCGTTTGTTGTGCAGCGATGGCCGTTGGCATCCTTGTCGCCTTCAAAGCCCTGGGCCACATTCCAGCAATTGGTATAACCAACCTCTGTCAAAGCCGACGCCGCCGACGAAGACCTGGCGCCCGAACGGCAAATGCAGAGAATTTCCGTATCCTTGGGCAACCCCATCTGTTCAACTTCCTGAACAAAATTGGCGTTGATCTGCATCGCCGGAAACACCTGCCAAGCCAACCGCACCAGGCGCTCAACTGCCGGAACGCCAACAAATGTCCATTCCGGCTGGGTGCGCACGTCAATCAGGACTGCCGCGGAATTACCCTGCAATCGCTGATGGGCCTCAGTCGGCGAAATGTTACCTTTATGCATAAAACCTGCTTCCTCTTTAATCCCAACAATAGTCGAAAGATTTTAAACTCGCAAAGGAAAGTTCTGGCTCATAGGGGGCAAGACAGCCAATGCCTTTAAGCAATTCCATCGGCATGGTAAGTGCCGTGTAAAGCTTTTTCGTGGAGTCTTCCTAATGTCAAAACCCCTTCCTCAGCGCGCCGACGTCGTCATCATTGGCGGCGGCATCGTCGGCGCATCCATTGCCTATCACCTGGGCAAGATTGGCATCACCAACACCGTGCTCCTCGAACGCAAACAACTGACCTCCGGCACAACCTGGCATGCCGCAGGTCTGGTCGGCCAATTGCGCGCTTCCCGCAATCTCACCGAACTGGCAAAATACACCACCAACCTTTTTGAAGGCCTCGAGAAGGAAACCGGCCAGGCCACGGGCTTCAAGCAGAACGGCTCCATCTCAATCGCACTCACCAATGGCCGCATGGAAGAACTTCTGCGCGGCGCCTCCATGGCTAAGAGTTTCGGCTTGGCGGTTGATGTAATTTCCGTCGGCGACATCAAGGAGCGCGTTCCCCACTACAATATGGACGGTGTCAAAGGCGGCGTGTTCCTGCCCAAAGACGGCCAGGTGAACCCCATCGATGTAACCCAGGCGCTTGCCGCAGGAGCGCGCTCGCGCGGCGGCAAAGTGTTTGAAAACACCAAAGTCACCCGCATTATTGTCGATAAGGGCAAAGCCGTTGGCGTTGAAACACCTGATGGCACGATCATGGCGGACAGGATCGTGATAGCGTCCGGCATGTGGTCGCGCGAACTGGGCCGCAGCATCGGTGTCAACATACCACTCCATGCCTGCGAGCATTTCTACATCGTGTCCGAACCCATCGCGGCGCTGCCCCGCAACATGCCGGTCGTTCGCGTTCCCGATGAATGCACTTACTACAAGGAAGACGCTGGCAAGCTGATGGTGGGTGCCTTCGAGCCAACTGCAAAACCGTGGGGCGGCGGAGGCATTGATGATGAACATGCTTTCGTCACGCTACCCGAAGACATGGATCATTTTGAACCCATTCTTGCCAATGCCATCAACCGCGTGCCCCTGCTTGAAACAGCAGGCATCCAGCTTTTCTTCAATGGCCCTGAAAGCTTCACGCCCGATAACCGCTATTATCTCGGCGAGGCACCCGAGGTGAAAAATTGCTATGTGGCAACCGGCTTTAATTCCATCGGCATTCAGTCCTCAGGCGGAGCGGGACTGGTGCTGTCACAATGGATCAAGAACGGCCATCCGCCCATGGATGTGAATGGCATGGATATTCGCCGCATTCATCCTTTCCAGTCAGTCCGTGAGTATGTTCATGACCGCGTTGCTGAATCCCTCGGTCTGCTCTACGCCATGCACTGGCCTTATCGCCAGGCCGAAACCGCACGCGGCGTCAGGCGCTCACCTTTTTATGAGCAAACCAAAAAACTCGGCGCCGTATTCGGCGAAGTCAATGGCTGGGAACGGCCCAACTGGTATTCGCGCGATGCCATCAAGCCGGAGTATGAATATTCTTACGGTCGCCAAAATTGGTTCCCCTGTGCTGAATACGAAGCCAAGCAGCTGATGACCAATTGCGCTTTTTTTGACCAGTCGTCATTTGCGAAATACCTGGTCGAAGGTCGTGACGCCTGCAAGGTTCTCAACGCTATCAGCGCCAACAACGTGGACGTGGACTCCGGCCGCATTGTTTACACCCAATGGTGCAACAAGCGCGGCGGCATTGAAGCCGATCTCACCGTCACGCGATTGGAGGAAAACAGGTTCATGGTGGTGACTGGCGCGGTGCCGCAAACCCGCGACATGGCGTGGCTCAAGCGCCACACGCCGGATGATGCCCACTGTGTTTCAACCGACATCACATCAGGCCTTCCAATGATTGCCATCATGGGTCCAAAATCCCGCGCGCTCCTGCAGAAACTCTCAGGCGCCGATCTTTCTAACTCCGCCTTCCCCTTCGGCACGTCCAAGGAAATCGAAATCGGCTATGCCCGCGTTCGCGCCTCCCGCATCACTTATGTCGGCGAACTTGGCTGGGAGCTTTACATTCCAACCGAATTCGCGGCCCATGTTTTTGAGCGCCTGCAAGCCGCCGGAGCCGAATTCGGCCTAACCCCTGCCGGCATGCACACCATGAACAACTGCCGCACCGAGAAAGCCTATCGCCATTGGGGTCATGACATTTCAGACGAAGAAACGCCGGTGGAAGCAGGCCTAGGCTTTGCCGTAGCTTGGGACAAGACAGGCGGCTTCATCGGCCGCGAAGCGCTCTTGAAACAGAAGACAGCACCCGTCCAACCCAAACGCATGATCTGCCTCGCCCTCGTAGACAACAGTGCTACAGCACCCATGATGTATCATGAAGAACCTATCTATCGCGACGGCATCATCGTAGGCTCAACCACCTCCGGCGCCTGGGGCCACCGCGTAAACCTCTCGCTTGGCATGGGCTACGTAAAGAACGATACTGGTGTCATGAAAGACTGGCTGGAAAGCGGCAACTGGGAAGTAGAACTCGCCTGGAAACGCTACGGAGCAAGAGTGCAGTTGCAGAGCTTTTACGATCCGAAAGGCGAGAGAATAAAAATTTAGTTCTTGTCGTCCTTGAACTCGATGTCCCAATGGCTGCCGTCGCAGAAAGGCTTGTTCTTTGAAGCTCCGCAGCGGCAAAGCGTGAAGTGGTCCTTGCTCGCGCCGCTGGCAGGTGGCACGCCAATCAGCTCTATGCCACCGCTGACTTCATAGGGTCCGTCTTTGCCTATGGTAACAGCAGGTTCGCCGTCCGGGTCAATGGCTTCAACGCCATCAACTGAATAACTGAGCGCTCCGGAACGGCACCGGCGGACAACAGCTATGATTTCCTCCACCGTGGCTCCATCGCTGTTTATCCACGGAGTGGCTTCAGAGTTGAAAACTGCGGCAAGACTTTCCGTGCAATGGCCCGCATGAGCACAGATACTACGGTTGTCGTGAATGGTGATTCCACGACCGACATAATTTTTTCGCTTATCTTTGCTGCCGGCGCTCAAGCGCGCACTTGCGAACCCGTTGCCCTTGTGAGTTCCGTCACAGAATGGTTTGTTGGCTGATCCCCCACACCTGCAAAGCGCCATGACAGGTTTGACTTCCAGTTCTCCGCCTTGCGAGTTAGTCATCCTGCCGAGCCCTTTTACAACTAAAGGCCCATTCTCACGCCCTTCGATTGTTGGCTTTCCCATTATTGGCGATGCTCCTTGAACTTGCCGGCCCCGGTTTCAAATTCGTCTCGCAACCTAACCATCCGTGCTTGGGTTGCTGAAATCAATTCTATGTGAGGAGCCGCATCAATTTCGAGCGCCATGGACCAGCAGCTTTGCTCCGAAGTCACCCAATAGTCCGGGTCATATTTTCCGATGTCGAACGGTTTCGAAACCCGTCGCAACGTCTTTTTGCTGCCGTTCACGTATTCATGGAAATAGCTCATGGCGAGTTCCCGTGGGGACGCATAGACCGGGTCGCGCCAACGCAGCCAGATGGAATTGCTCTTGGAAATAGCGCCCCAGTGCTTGCCGCGCTTGAACAATGCCAGCACATGATCGTCGTCACCTGTGGCCTGGAAATCCATCAGCAGAGCGCGTTCGCCATGCAGCATCAGTGCACACGCGGCTATGAACGCGGCCTCGATGCAATGGCAGCGGTTTTCCCGCAGCGCCATCCGCGCGGAAAAACAGGTATCGCCATCCGGTTCGAAGTTGATTGGCATGGCCGTCAAAAAATCTTGAATTTCTTCCGGCGACTTCAGTTTGCGAAAAACCGTGATTTCGTCGCGCGAGAGACCAACCGCCTTCGCCAGTTCAAGATCAAAACTCAAAGTCCGCCGCCGTCATTGTGGCTCACGGAGTAGTCGCGCCGCGCCGAAAGAATGGAAACCGAAAAGCCTGCCACCACATCTATCAATGCCATGATCATGAGAAAGAAAAACGTCGCAGTTCCACAAAATGGCACCAGCAGGAATTCAACAAGCGCCACGATGAATGTGGCAGTGGACAGCATGTGATCCACGATGGTCCCTGCCCCCAATCTCGCCGCTTTGAGAATTTCAAAGAACAGAGCAATGAGGCCAGCCACGACAAATAGATCTCCAACCTTCAGATAGAACTCGGCTCCCGATGGCAGCACCGCATCAAAATAGAGCGACTCCGCATCCATCATCAGACCGGCCAAACCCAGGATATTGAAGGCGACGACGATCACCGCGAGAAATGGGATAGACAATAGATAGCGCATCGGCAGAACCTCCATTTGATCCCCATTTACCCCCAGAGCCGCGATTCCCACAAAGCTGGTTTGCGAATCAATGCAAACAAATTGTTCTTTATTCCGAACAACAGATAGCCTATATAGAACAAGCAATAATTGGAGAGGTGTCCTATGTCACTGCAACTTGGCGATATCGCCCCGGATTTTGAAGCCGAAACCACAGAAGGCAAGCTGAAATTTCACGAGTATATCGAGGGTTCCTGGGCCGTTTTCGTGTCCCACCCCAAGGATTTCACGCCCGTGTGCACCACGGAGCTTGGCTCCATGGCCAAGCTGAAGCATGAGTTTGACAAGCGCGGCGTCAAGCTGATCGGCATATCCGTGGATTCCGTCGAGGACCACCAGCGCTGGAAACAGGACATCAAGGACGTGACCGGCGCGCAGGTGAACTATCCCATGATTGGCGACAGCAATATGACGGTAGCCAAGCTCTATGGCATGATCCATCCCAATGCCTCCGGTGATGCCAAAGGCCGCACCGCCGCCGACAATGCCACGGTGCGCAATGTCTTGGTTATCGGCCCGGACAAGAAGATCAAGCTGATCCTCACCTATCCCATGAGCACCGGCCGCAATTTCAATGAAATCCTCCGCGTAGTGGATTCCCTGCAGTTGACCGCCACCAAATCGGTCGCAACGCCCGCTGATTGGAAGCAAGGCGAGGATGTCATCATTCTCGCGTCCGTTTCAGACGATGCCGCCAGGGAAAAATTCCCCAATGGCTGGAAAACCCTGAAGCCATACCTGCGGCTCGTTCCACAGCCCGGCGTCAAGTAACAACCCACCCTGCTCCCTGAAAACTCAAACCCCTGGAGTCAAATTTCGGGGGTTTCTTTTTGCGGATGGGAATTGAGCTTCAGTTGCCGCCGAAAACAATATTGCTGCTCGAGGGATTTTGCTTCACCAAAGCCACCCACTCGAGTGGACTCTTGTGGGACTGCCGCTTGAGCATTTTGTAGTTGGTGCTGTTCCAGCGCAAAAGATCATTGTTACGATTGTCCAGGATGTAGTCGCCGGATTCCGTGGCCAGCGTCAGGATGGCATGGCCTTCCCTTTTTTCATCGAGGGCCACCGTGATCAGCAATGCCTCGCGCGAGAAGCCAAGCTTTTCCAGATAGCGCTTCTTCAACAGCACATAGTCTTCGCAGTCACCGGCATCCGTGGGGTAAGCCCAGTGCTCGGGCTCGCCATAGAGATCCTGATCGCTCACGGGCGCGATCTTGCCATTTACATAGGCGTTGACTTGGCTGACCAGTTTCCAGCGCTCCGGCGTCATGGGGCTGAAACTGCTGCTGGCCTTCGGCTCGCAATCCGCCGGACTGAATGCGCAGAACTTCACAAATCCAATGGGTGGCAAAGTCTTGCCATATTCGACGGCTGAATTTTTCTTCGTGTCTGCCGCCAGCGCGCCGACACTCATAAAAGCAAAAGATACAAAAACACCCGCAAGTGTTGCCCCAACTCTCATAAACAAACCCCAAGCTTCCAGAAGTCATCCCTGGGATTCACCATATTTGTTTTTCTGGCGGAGGTGGAAACATAATTAACAGATAGTTAACGACAGTCCGCAACAGTTAATATTACCACCACTGCGGGGCTTTATAGCTGCCTGCCATCTGCTCAATCACCGCTGCTGTTTGAAACAAGGTTTCTTCATCAAACGGCTTGCCGATAAGCTGCAGGCCAAGCGGCAACCCATCTTTCGAAACACCTGCGGGCACAGCAATCCCGGGCAGGCCCGCCATGTTGACAGTCACCGTGAAAATGTCGTTGAGATACATCTGAACCGGATCGCTGATTTCACCGGGAGCAAAGGCCGGGCTCGGCGTGGCTGGCGTTAAAACCACATCCACTTTGCTCCAAGCCTTATCAAAATCCCGCTTGATCAAGGTCCGGATTTTCTGGGCCCGCACGTAATAAGCATCATAATAACCAGCCGACAAAACATACGTGCCGATCATGATGCGGCGCTGAACTTCGGGGCCAAATCCGGCAGCGCGCGAATTCTCGTACATATCGACAATGTCATTGCCTGGTACCCGCAAACCATAGCGCACCCCATCATAGCGCGCGAGATTCGAGG
Organism: Rhodobiaceae bacterium; assembly: GCA_009885825.1. GTDB lineage: Bacteria > Pseudomonadota > Alphaproteobacteria > Rhizobiales > Aestuariivirgaceae > Aestuariivirga. Next base: position 49,445 of record VFJY01000094.1, read on the forward strand.
AAGCCTCGGCAGGCGCCACAATATAATAGGCGGGAAGCGCATACTTCGTGTGCGGCAGCGAAATTTCAACAATTTCCGCCCCCTGCTCTTTCAGCCACTTCGCACCGGTGTTCCACAGTGTTTCGATTTCAGGCGACATGCCATCAGCGCGATATTCCTTCGGAATGCCGACACGCAATCCCTTTATCGACTTGCCGATTGCGGCTTCATAATCAGGAACCGGCAGGTCAACTGAAGTCGTGTCCTTGGGATCTACACTCGCCATGGATTTCAGCATGATCGCAGCATCGCGAACATCGCGCGCAATGGGCCCCGCCTGATCCAGTGAAGAGGCAAACGCCACAACGCCCCAGCGCGAACACCGGCCATAGGTTGGCTTGATGCCAACAGTGCCGGTAAAAGCTGCGGGCTGGCGAATGGAACCGCCCGTGTCGGTAGCCGTCGCTGCCGCACAAATATGGGCCGCAACCGCCGACGCCGAACCCCCGGAAGAACCACCCGGCACCAGTGCCGCATTCGAATTATGCCGCCGCCATGGATTGATGACATTGCCGTAATAGCTCGTCTCATTGGAGGAGCCCATGGCGAACTCATCCATGTTGAGCTTGCCCAGCATCACGGCGCCATCGCGCCAGAGGTTTTCAGTTATGGTGGACTCATAGGTGGGCTTGAAACCATCAAGAACATGGCTGCAGGCCTGGGTGTGAACGCCTTTGGTGGCAAACAAATCCTTGATGCCCAGCGGAATGCCTTCAAGTGCGCCAGCCGTTCCCTTGGCAAGCCGGGCATCAGAAGCTTTCGCCATTTCGCGGGCCTTGCCCGGCGTCTCAACAATATACGCATTCAAAATGCGTGACTTTTCGATCTCCGCAATGTAGGCTTCCGTCAGCTCAAGTGCAGAAAATTCCTTCCTGCGCAAACCTTCGCGAGCCTTGGCAATGGTGAGTGAAGTGAGATTGCTCATTCAATCACCTTCGGAACCAGGAAATAATCATCTTCCTTGGCTGGAGCATTGGCCACAACCTCCCCCGGGTAGCTTCCGTCCGTCACTAAATCTTTGCGCATTTTCATTTTTACCGAGACAACGGATGTCATGGGTTCAACGCCTGTCACATCCACCTCATTCAATTGTTCAATCCAGTGCAGAATAGAGTTCAACTCGCCCTCCAAGCGCGCCACATTTTCTTCTTTAAGCTTGATGCGGGCGAGTTTTGCTACCCGGCGCACTGTGGCCTGATCAACTGACATTTATTGTGAGTCCCATACGAAATCTGCGGGCTGGATAGCAGTCTAAGACCGAACCCGCAACTTGGCTTTCTGCCTGCCCGAGGCGTCGAAATTACCGTCCTTGAACCATGCCTCAAACGCTGTGCGTGCCTTTGGCCACTCCGAATCCAGCATGGAATACCAGGCCGTATCCCGGTTTCTGCCTTTGACAATGTAGTGCTGGCGAAAAATGCCCTCGAAGATAAATCCAAAACGGTCCGCAGCCCTGCGCGACCTGGCATTCAGTGCGTCACATTTCCATTCCAGCCGCCGCACCCCCAAATCGCCGAAACAATAGCGCATCATCAGGAATACGGCTTCTGTTGCCTCCCTTGTCCTTTGGAGTTCAGGTGACATCCAGATATGGCCAATTTCTATGACGCCGTTTGCCGGATCATTGCGCATGAAAGCGCCCATCCCCAGCGCTTTGCCTGTCGCCCGCCTGGCAAAGGCATAAAACCAAGGATCATGCGCGGCCTCGCGGTCCTTGATCCATTCGGCAAACACCTCAAATGACGCGAAGGGACCATAGCCCATATAGGTCCACAGGCCGCCATCGGGGTCCTTTCCGTCAAAGGATTCAAAAAGTTGAGCTGCGTGTTCAACCAGTGACACATGTTCCAGCCTCACCCAGCGCCCATGGAGTGGGCGCATGTCTGGCACATTGCCGACTGGAAGCGGATCGACGACGGGGCCGACCGGGCGTTCGATCTTTTTGGGCATTGCGTGGTCCTCCTTCAATCTTGTGAGCCGTCCTGCAATACTCTAGTGAAGCGTCATGTCCACCCATCTCTTGGCCCTTCAGTCTGCCTTGGAACATCTGCCTGGAAACTCCAGACTCATGGGCCTTGATTTGGGAACAACCACCATCGGCGTGGCAACCAGCGACCTCACCCGCCAGATCGCAACGCCGATCACCACGATAAACCGCACAAAGTTTACACCCGATATGGCAGAGCTTCTAGCCATTGCCGCGCGCGAAAATGTCGGTGTCATTGTGCTGGGCCTTCCCATCAACATGGATGGCAGCGAGGGTCCAAGGGCCCAATCCACCCGAACCTTCGCCCGCAATCTGGCCAGGCTCACCTCCCTCTCAATCGTGTTTTGGGATGAGCGGCTCTCAACAGCGGCCGTGGAACGCATGCTCATCCAAGCCGACACATCCCGCGCCAAGCGTGACAAGGTTATCGACAAGCTTGCCGCCGCTTATATCTTGCAGGCCGCCCTGGACGCACTGAGGCGGGAATGATCCAATCCTTCATCGTCCTGCTGCCGGTCTTCATTGTCATTCTGATAGGCCTCGGTTTGCGGCGGAGCGGCGTGATCGCCGAGGCCCATTGGGTTGGCATCGATCAAATCTGCTATTTCGTGCTGTTCCCGACCATCATTTTCAAGGAAATCGCAGCAGCTGATTTTTCTGCGGTTCCCGTGTGGTCAATGGCCATTTCAATGATGCTGGCCATCACAACGATGTTTGCGCTGCTGCTGGTTCTACAAAAGCCCCTCAGCGCTGCGCTAAGATTGGATGGTCCCCAGTTTTCCAGTCTGTTCCAAGGTGCAACACGCTTTCACACATTCATCGCGCTGGCAATTATCCCTATCTATTTCGGTCAATCAGCTTTGGCTCTGGGCGGCCTGAGCGCTGCGGCGATGATCCCCCTTCTCAATATTGTAAATGTCGGTGTGCTGTCGGCCAATGCCAAGGCACAGCAGATGGATGTGCGAACAATGCTGATGACCATTCTCAAAAATCCTTTCGTGCTCTCGTCTCTGGGTGGTATTCTCTGGCAAGTATCGCAGTTGCCCCTGCCCGTGCTTGGCGTGCAGGTTTTGGACATGATCGGCAAGGGCGCTCTTGGTCTGGCGCTGCTGGCCGTCGGCGCAGGCCTGCGCATTGAAGAGGCAATTTCGGCCAAGGGTCCGGTGATCACAGCCTCCGTTCTCAAACTCCTCCTCATGCCAGTTTTCATGGCCCTTTGGTTGCGCGTGTTCTGCGTCACTGGCGAGGCCGCCGGAGTCGCCATCCTCTGCGGTGCCGTCCCAACCGGCTCCGGTGCCTATGTCCTGGCCAAGCAACTTGGCGGCGACGCAGCGATGGTGGCCAACATCCTGACCCTTCAAGTCATTTGCGCCGCAATCACAATACCCTTCATATTGAGCATGCTCACGTAGGCGCGGGCGGGCGCTCTGGCTCCACTGGCATCACTGCAGATCCTTGTCCTGCCGTTGCGTCTTCTGGCGCACGAGCAGGGCTGCTTCCAGGCGGTTCCTCACACCCAGTTTCTGGAACACGTTCGTCATGTGGTGTTTGATGGTTCGGTCGCTGAGGTGAAGCTTGGCGCCGATTTCCTTGTTGCTGAGGCCCTGCCCCACCAGCAGCAGAATTTCATCCTGGCGGCTGCTCAAGTCTTCAAACAAGTTGCCCTTGGCTATTGATTTGCCGCGGCCAACGTCAAGCAGGAGCTTGGCGCCGAGGCTTGGCGAAATATACTGGCCATCAAGATAGACGGCGCGCAGGGCCTGGATCAATTCCGGTCCGCTCACGCCCTTCAATACATAGCCCTTGGCGCCCAATCGCAAGGCATTGAGCACATCCGACTCGTCAGCGGATACCGTCAGCATCAGCACCTTGGTTTTTGGGCTTCCCTCCATGATGGTTTGCAGCGCGTTCAGCCCGCCGCCTGGTATGCTGATATCCAGCACAAGCACGTCAGGATCTTGGCCCGCCAAGATATCAACCGCATCCTTGGCTGTGGCGCCTTTGGCAACCACCTCGATATCCGGAACGCTTTTGAGGATATGGATGACACCCTCGCAAAGCAGCGGATGATCATCAACGACGGCTACACGAATCCTGGATTTCACTTGCTTTTCCTCACGCCCTTACCGGCAAACTTGCCGTCAATTTTGTGCCTTCGCCCAACTTGCTTTCCACCTTGAGATTTCCGCCGAGGCTTTCGATCCGGTTTCGCAGCCCAACAAGCCCAAGTGCCTGGCGCTTGCCTTGAGCTTTGGATTTTCCTGGTCCAAATCCGGGACCCTTGTCGGAAACTTCAACGACTACCGTATCCTTGTCCCAGATGGCGCTCACACTCTGCCCGGCTCCTGCCGCGTGCTTGAACGCATTGTTGAGGGCTTCCTGCACAAACCGGCACAAGCACAGCTTGACCGGGTGGGGCAGTTTCTTTGAGCCCCCGGCCAACTTCCGGACAACCTTGGTCAGAGTGCGCTGCTCATGGCGCGTGGCAATCAGCGTGAGCGCATCGGCCAGCGACAGTTTTTCAATTTCCGGCAATGCCAGGCCGGCCGCCATGTCGCGGATTTCGGCCATCGCGTCATGCAGCAAAGCGCGGATGGACTCAAATTCCTCGGGGCGCTCTTTGACCTCGCCAAAAAGGCCGTCGAGTTTCAACAATGCCAAGGCCAGCAATTGGCCCACGCCATCATGCAGGTCAGCGCCCAGCCGGCGCAAGCCGATTTCCTGCTCATCAGATACGCTCTGCCGCAATGCTGCCGGGCTGGCCCTAGCCATGATTACCAACCTCACATATGCCCGAGCCAAAGACGACCAGAGCAAAATGCGCCAAAGCGGACTTCTGGGCAAGGCTCAGCGAATCCCACCGGCCAACGGGACTGCCCATTGGTATGCTTGATTGTGCTACCGAGGAATCACTCATAACTGTCACAGTGTCAAAGCCTTGGTTCCAAATTAAGTCAAAAACAAAGTATCATTCAAACACAGCCGTGATCAAAAAATCGCGTCTCACGCTAAATATGTATGGTTAGCGCCCCGATTTTCAAGTTCTTTAGGCATTTTCCGGTTTTTTTGGTCAGGCCGGAGCAAGAAAACCGGCGGCAAAAACATCTGGCGAATCAGACCTAAGGGTAGTATTCGCCTCGAGCCAACGGACTTGTTAACCAAATATTAACTATACCAAGGTCCGGGCCACTTGCCCAGGTCTTAATAAATGGTTAACAGGTCATCCGACTACGGGACAGGTTGTGGATCGCAGGCAAGCGATTTACGCTGGAGATGGTTAAGGGCGTACGAATCAATTTCGAGTCAACTATCAATGTGAGGGCAATCACGATGTTCCAAAACTTCCATACTGTGAGCAATAGACATCCGTTGGGAGCCGCTGTCGGCGACTAGACGGAATGCAAGGCGCTGACCGCCAAGTAGGGGTCCTGCGCAAAAATACCACTAAGAGTTGAGTTTCCACCCGCGTTTCAATCGCGGATGCTGACGCAACCAACGAGTTTTTCAGGCTGCGCATTGCGGTCTAGCGTTTCATTTTTTTTTCAACCGTTTCGAGGAGTCAAAGTCATGGTCACTTACGTCAAATCAGATCTCGAGTTCATCCTGCAGCAGATCGAAATCGCTGAAAACGCGACCCCAATCCCCCATTACTCGCTGCCCTTTGGCCTGCGCGAGGTCGATGGCCGCAACAACAACCTGCTGCCAGGCAACGAGGAGTTCGGCGCCGCCGACACGCTTTTCCCGCGCCTCGTGCCATCGAATCCATTGAACCTGGAGCCGGGCGGCGACCCCGCCTTGAACGGCGAGACCTTTGACAACAATGGTCCAGGGCCTGGCGGGTTGCAGACCAACAACAACTACGGCATCGGCGGAAACGTCGTCGATTCCGACCCGCGCATCATCT
>VFJY01000131.1 GCA_009885825.1 Rhodobiaceae bacterium
CAGAAGAAGACGCATGTGCATTCAATGCGCGACGGATTGACCGCACTGCCATCAGTTGCCTGAAGCTCAACGTCTGGCAGCTTGCATCCGACAAGATGTTGCACGCTTCACCCCTTGTCGCGCAGGAGTCTTGATTTTTCGCGGTTCCAGTCGCGATCCTTGATGCTGTCGCGCTTGTCGTGCAGCTTTTTGCCCTTGGCCAGCGCGATATCGATTTTGGCGCGGCCCCGCGTATTGAAAAAAATCTTCAATGGAATGATGGTCAGGCCTTCGCGGGTGACGCCCACCGCAAGTTTCTGAATTTCCCTGGCATGCAGCAAAAGTTTTCGCGGGCGTTTTGGTTCGTGGTTGAAACGGTTGGCTTCGCGATACTCCGGAATATTGGAATTAAGAAGAAACAGCTCGCCCTGCTTCATCGTGGCGTAGGCTTCGGCCAGATTGGTGCGGCCCTCGCGCAGGGATTTCACCTCGGAGCCTTGCAAGGCAATTCCTGCCTCAAAGGTTTGCAGGATTTCATACTCGTAACGGCCACGGCGGTTGTCGGCCACCACCTTGATGCCCACTTGCTTGCGGGCCGCTTTTGTGCCGCCGCTCTTTGACGACATGTCAGTTCAGCAGGCCTGCATGAACCATGGCAGCGCGGACGGTCTTCCTGGTTGATTCAACGACGGGCACCATGGGCAACCGCGCATCCGGCAGACAATGGCCGAGCAAACTGACGGCATATTTCACCGGTCCGGGGCTGGTTTCGACAAACAAAGCATGGTGCAAGGGCATCAGGCGATCTTGCAACTTCAACGCTGCAGCGTAATCACCTTTGAGAGTTGCGGCCTGGAATTCGGCGCAAAGCCTGGGAGCGACGTTTGCGGTTACCGAGATGCAACCAACGCCACCATGGGCGTTGAAGCCAAGAGCTGTTCCATCCTCGCCTGAAAGCTGGATGAATTTTTCACCCGATGCCATGCGCTGCAGGGACGGTCTTGCCAAGTCGGCGGACGCGTCCTTGGTGCCAATGATGTTGGGCAAATCCTTCGCCAATCTCGTCAGCGTCTCAACTGTGATGTTGGCCACCGTGCGGCCCGGAACATTGTAGACAAAAATTGGAATATCGGCGCATTCGGCCACCGCCCGGAAATGGGCATAGAGACCATCCTGCGTTGGCTTGTTGTAATAGGGAACGACAACAAGCGCGGCGTCAGCGCCAGCTTCCTTGGCGTGTATGGTGTATTCGATGGCTTCTGCCGTGTTGTTTGACCCTGTGCCTGCGATGACGGGAACGCGGCCAGCGGCTTCCTCAACACAGATTTCGACAACGCGCTTGTGCTCGGCTGGCGAAAGCGTTGGCGATTCGCCCGTGGTTCCGACCGGGACCAGGCCATTTGTTCCCTCTTTGATCTGCCATGCGACAAACTTGCGAAAAGCGGCTTCATCCACTTTTCCGTCCTTCATTGGCGTAATCAGAGCTGGGAAAGACCCTCTAAAATTCACGGTGAACCTCGTTTGGTAATAATTTGGTAACCATAGACCGCATACGGTTGAGAAGTCGGCGAACTAGGAAATTTGTACCATAGACGTTCATATTTGGACCGGCAAGCAATTGTGATATAGCCTTCACAGGTAACAGGCAGGTTCCAGCGAGAAACGGGGCAGAGATTTGATGTTGGTTCGGGGTTTTTGCAAAGTCGCCATCACTACGGTTCTGATGGGCACCGCTCCGGTGTTGATGACAGCCGTCTTGTTTTCGACGACTGCCATCGCTGCGCCCCAGGTTTCAAACCTCTCGGTTCAGGCCACCGAGCTGGCGCTCAAGGGAAATTTCATTGAAGCTGGAATTCTGGCCCAGCGCTCTGGCGACGAGGCGGCGATCAAGCTGGTTGAACTGCTGTATCTCCGGGACCATTGGCAGGAAGCCGGCTACAGGCGCATCGTGGATTTTCTGGCGGCGGCGCCGAAATGGCCACTTTCCGAAACATTGATGAAGCGGGCCGAACAGGCGCTTTACGAAAATAACGAGCCTGTTGATCTCATCATGGCGCATTTTGCAGGGCGCGATCCTGTTTCAACCGAAGGCCGGCTGGCGCTGGCGCGGGCCAATTTGGCGAAGGGCGACCGGAAAGCTGCTCATCTCCTGATTCGACAGGTCTGGAGCGACGCTGAAATTTCTCCTGAATTCGAGAAATCCATGATTTCGGAATTTGGTTCGATCCTGACGAGCGATGATCACAAGCGCCGCATGTGGCGGATGGTCTATGCGCAGGAATCAAACGCCGCCATCCGCAACTCCAAGCGCCTGGGAGCTGATTATCAAAACGCCGCCAAGGTTGCGCAGGCGTTGCTGCGTGGCGCCGCAGGAGCGGAAAAGCAGTATGGCCGCCTGCCCGCTTCCATGCGTGAGCAACTGGGCATGAAATACGCGATGGTGCGTTATTCGCGCAAGCTTGAGCGCTACGCCAAGGCGCGGGCAATTCTTGCCACGGTGCCAAGCACGGCCGCAGATATGGGCGATGCCAACGCCTGGTGGGTGGAGCGCCGCATTGTCGCGCGCCATTCAGTTGGCGTGACACGTAAAGATTCAGCCAGGGCTGCCTATCAGATTGCGAAGTCCCATGGTTTCAATGCTGGACCAAACGCGGTGGAGGCCGAATTTTTGGCGGGCTGGATTGCGCTCCGCTCCCTGGGCAATCCGGAGACGGCACTTGGCCACTTCAACAAATTGGCCGCGATTGCGCCCACGGGCACTGAAAAAGCCCGGGCTCACTATTGGCTCGGGCGAACCTATGCGGCTCTTGGCGACAAGGCCACGGCGCGCAAGGCTTACGAACGGGCAGCAAAACACTCGACGGTTTATTATGGCCAGCTGGCCCGTGAACAAATTGGCCTGGGGAAGGTTCCGGAAGAAATAGACAATGGGCAGGCATCTGCCGCAGCCACCGCCAGGGTTGATCATGACCAGGTGGTCCGGGCATTCCAAATGGTTGCCAAGGCGGATGGCAAGGCATCCCTCAACATGTTTCTGTGGTCGCTTGCCAGCAGGTTCGACAACGCCGATGAGATGAATGCGGTTGCGGCAATCGTCAAGCAGGCGGGCGGCACGACCATGGCGCTGCGCCTGGCCAAGGCTTCCAGCCAGCGCAATATCGACATTGATCACTGGGCCTATCCCATCAAGGCGCTGCCAAACTGGCCACAAATGGGCAAACCGGTTGAGAGTTCACTGGTTTATGGGCTTTCACGGCAGGAGAGCGAGTTTGACCCCAACGCCGGCAGCAGGGTTGGCGCGCAGGGCCTGATGCAATTGATGCCAGGCACGGCAAAGCTCATCGCGAAGCAATACCGCATCAAATATGCGCAATCGAAATTGCTGGGTGATCCGACTTATAACGTCAAGCTGGGGGCGGCGCATTTGGCCGATCTCATTGAGGAGTTCAACGGTTCCTATGTGCTGACCCTTGTTGCCTATAATGCCGGGCCGCGGCGTTCTTACGAGTGGGTCAAGGAATATGGCGATCTTCGAAGCGGCAAGATTGACCCCATTGACTGGGTTGAATCAATCCCGTTCCAGGAAACCCGGCAATACGTGCAGAAGGTTTTGCAGAACACGCACATCTACAGGTCGCGCCTTGCGCCCAAGACGGTTCGGCCCATGACGGCCGATCTCAGGCGCGGTTCACCCGGAGTCATCGCTGTTGCCGCCAATGGCGAGCCAGACACGGGCAGCTGCGAAGGCGCTTCAATTCGCGCGCTCATAACGAGCTGTGACTGAGGCTACACCCTACGCTGACATCTACTTCCAGAGCGCCGATGATTTGCGGCTCCACGCGCGCGACTATCATCGCGCAAACTCATCGCTTGCGCCCGTGCTGTGCCTTCCGGGTCTTACCCGAAACAGCCGCGACTTCGAAGCCGTTGCGCCTGTCCTGGCGCAAAACAGGCGTGTGATTGCGGTGGATTTTCGCGGCCGGGGGCTTTCGCAACATGCCGCCGATCCAATGAGCTACCGGGCCGATGTGGAACTGGGCGATGTCATTTCCCTGTTGGATGGCTTGAAAATCGGCAGAGTCGCGCTGCTCGGCACATCGCGTGGTGGAATCGTGGCCATGCTGATGGCGGCAATGTTCAAAGACAGGCTTGCCGGAATTTTTCTCAATGACATAGGCCCCAGGCTGGAGGCGCCGGGATTGCTCCGTATACGGTCTTATCTGGGAGTGAGAAGCAATTTCAAGACATGGGATGAAGCTGTTGAAGGCTTGCAGCGAAGCAATCCCGGCTTTGAAAAATTGACTGAGGCCGAGTGGGCTTCATTTGCGCGGCGGGTGTTCAGAGTTGTGGATGGCAGTCTCCGCCCCGACTACGATCTGGCATTGGCCAACACGTTTCCAACTGCTGAAGACATAGAGGCCGGAAAGGTCGCCGAGCTATGGGAGGTTTTTGCCCAGCTGCAAGACCTGCCGACTGCGGTTTTGCGCGGTGAGAATTCGGATCTGCTGAGCGCAGAAACAGTGCGCGAGATGAAGGAGATCAACAAGACCCTGAAGGCCACTCTTGTGCCCGATCGCGGACATGCTCCGTTTCTTGATGAGCCGCATTCCCGACACGCGATAGACCACTGGCTCGAATCGGTTGACGACTATTTTTTGGCGGCGCCCGCGCCATAGGCTTTTCTGAATTCCGCCTCGTTGCCACTGGCCAGAATTTCACACTGGGTGGTCCATTCCTCGCGGCGGATTCGGCCGTTGAATTTCAGGTGGCTATCGACCCAATCCACCTGGTCATCAGTCCAGATTGCGATCTGGTCAAAATGGAAAAAACCCAAGTTATGCAGCACTTTTTCGTTCTTGGGGCCAATGCCCGTGATCTTTTGCAAATTGTCAGCCTTGCCATTGCGAGGAGCGGCAATGCCCTTGGGCCGTTCCGCTTTTCCGCTGGTTGCGGCAACGGGCTGCGGCTCCATATCCGGCGCCGCTTCAACTGTTGGCGCAACAGGTTTTTCCGTGACAGCATCCAGCTTGGGTGCGGCGCCAAACATGCGGCGCGCGAGCCAGCCAATAACACATCCGATAAAAAAAACAGGAAGCATCCAGAGGATGATTTCGAGAACATAGTGAAGCATCTTATTTTCCTTGCGGCATATATTTGCATTCACGCCAGCCGATCCAGATGCCCAGGCCCAGCGTCAGCAGCAGCAGCCACCAGTTGTGTTCGGCAATGATCCAGGTGTCGTTGAAATTGAATAGATCGGCCATGGCGTTTCCTATTTCAGCAATGTGATTTCAACACGGCGATTCTTCTTCCGGGCCGGGATGCTTGGCTCCGGATCGACGGGCGCGAGCTCGCTGAAACCGGCAACGCTGAGGCGGGATGCATCAACACCATCACTGGCAAGCAATCCTACAACGGCCTGGGCCCGGGCTTCGCTGAGGGCCTGGTTATAAAGGCGTGGGCCAAAAATATCCGAGTGGCCGGAGATTTGCACCTTGACGCTGGTGCAGCGCGCATCTTTCAGGAGCGCCGCATATTGTTTCAGGGCCAAATCATAAGGTGATTTCAAGCTCGTCTGGTTGAAATCAAAGCGGATCGGAAAAATGCCTGCGATTTTTGCCAAGACACCGGCGCAATCATAGGGCGGAGAAGGGAGCGATGGAGGAGGTGGTTTGACGTAAATTTCGGCGGTCGTCAGATCAGCGGCAACCTTTCCGGCGGCATCGGTTGATTCGGCCACGACGTTGTAAATGCCTGGCGGCAGGGCTTGGCCAAGATTCAGCGTCCAAACCCCTTGCGCCGAGGTCAAGGTTGTATCAGTGCCCAAAATCGCTGTTACACCGACGGCCGGAATCGACACTTTCAGTTTTGTTGCGTTGGCTTCATCCCATGTTCCGGAAACAGATATAGGGCGCTGCCCGCTTGCGTATATTTTGATCGTCGGCGGCGCCAGCTCGGCTGGAGGTGTTGTTGCCGCGACAATTTCCACGCCTGGTTCCCCCGGTTCGGGAATGACGACCGCCGCTGCGAAAGTGGTCTGGGCGGCATTTCCGAGCTTGTCTTCAACTTCCAGGGTCAAATCATAGCTGCCGGGTTTGAGCTCGGCTGTGGGCGCAAAGCTCCAATTGCCTTGTCCGTCTGTTTTCAAGGCCTCGTCTGATCCCATATTCCACAATTTTCCAGCAAATTCCGCCGTCAAAACAATGGCATCGCCTTCAGCCCAGGTGCCGTTCAACACAAATGGCCAGTTTTCTTCAGGTTTTGCTGGCCGCAGCGTGGGGTTTGCCGGAGCTTGGGTATCGATAATGATTTGCGCGGGAGCCTGTGAAGCGACAGCAGTCTCGGAGCCATCTGATACTTCGGCGGTGACCAGATAGATGCCATCGGCCAGGGGGTTGGCGGTTTGCAACGCCCAGGCCCCGTTGCTTGATGAGAGTTCCGGAGTATCGCCGAGCCTGAATGTCCCGCCGGCCATGCTGATCGCAAGGGTTGTGGCATTGCCTTCCGGCCAACTTCCGGTGATTTCCGGAGTTGGATCGTTGGTGGCGATCGAATCAATGGTCGGCGGAAGCAAACTGACCGGTGTCGGCGCAACCCGCGCAGCGCTGTGAACTGTCCGGATGCCATAGACGTTGTTCATGACCTTTATGGCTGCGTCGACGGCCCCCTGGCTTGGCGCGTCGCTGGTGAGCGAGGCGTCCCGGGCGTCAAAAGTCGGTTTTGCCCAGCCGTTGCCGCCGGCGGCGAGCGCTGCCGCCACGCGGGCCGCAATATCCTTGTCCAAAGCCGGTGTATTGAGTGAAATTGCCGCCAGCCCTGTCAACGTCACCACTGGAGCCGCCCAAAGTAGCCATCTTCCTGGCCTGCCTGCCCACATTTTGATCCCCTCTTGATTGCCCGTGAATCACCCAGATGAGTTGCTAGTTAGCATTGAACACGCTGCTTCGCTACTTCGTCATAAATTTTATTTACCATTCTTTAAGGTATTGATTTAGTTTAATATAAATGGTTTGTTAAGACACCGGCCGAAACTGTTGCCTTTGGGTCACACATGGTTAAATTCTGTCTAATTCCTGGCATTATGCGTTGACCTTGATGGGCGGAAGAGTTGATAAAGTTCCTGTGTGCGAACGAGTCGTGCATTGCCTTCCCTACTCATTGCAGGGGATCGGGGGGCTCTCAACTCCAAGGATTGTAGGAGACTAAAAAATGAAGACAATGAAAGTAGCACTCCTCGCTACAGCTGCTCTGGCAGCTGTATCGGTTGGCGCTCGCGCAGATGACGCTGCGGCCATCAAGGCACAGCTCGAAGCACTCAACGCACGTATCGCCATGCTCGAAGCAGGTCCTGCTTTGCCAGTTGGCTATTCGCTGCTGACGATCACCGAAGCCAAGGCCATGAAGGTTCCTGGCTTGGATGACAATGACAATGACACCAATCTCTATGGTGACACGGCGACAGTGATCAGCATTTTGCCAACCGCTGACGCGCCTGCTTCCACAACGATTGAGTGGTCGGGCTATGTTCGCGCCGCGCTGACTTACGACGACAGGCAGGCAGCGGACGCAAATTACAGCGTCGACACCCGCGGTCAATTGAAGGTTGTTGGCAAGACTGACACCGCTGTTGGCGAAGTGGGCGTTCGCGTCCAGTTGCGCGCCAATGCTGAAGGCTATGGCGATGCAGACTTCATCTCCAATGAGCATTGGGGCTGGTGGGCAATGACCCCGGAGCTGACGCTCGGTGCTGGTTACACCGGTTCACTCGGCAACATTGGCTATGGCTATGACGGCGCTTGCAACTGCTACCAGACGGACAACGCCGATGTTGCGCTCAACCCCGGCGATGTTACCCAGATGCGCTTGAGCTGGGCCAGCGGACCAATGTCATTTGCCGTCGCAATTGAAGATGCGAATGGACATAATGCTGCAGTTGTTGGTGCCCTATTTACCGCTGGCAACAATTTTGGCGGCGACAGCAGTTCACTCGGCGCTGCTGCTGAAATGAAGTATTCCGGAGATATGTTCAACGCAGAAATATCCGGCGTATGGCATGATGGCGGCGATGATTTGGTAGGTGCTGTGACAGATGACTCATATCAGGCAGGTGTTGGCGCAGGCTTCTCACTTGGTGACATGGCTTCCATATCACTTGGTGGCGCGATGGGTCACCATGTGAACGGCCAGGACTTCTGGGGCTTCAGCGCCTTGGCTTCTGCTGACCTGAGCGATGCAGTGCATGCTGAAATCGCTTACGGCATGAAGGAATATGACAACGGCACGAATGCGGGCTGGAATTCAAGCGCGGATAATTATGGTGTTCTTGCTGGCATCTACTATGATCCAGTCGACCAGCTCACCATTGGTATTGAGGCTGAATACATCAATCCAAATGGCAGCAGCAACAACC
>VFJY01000065.1 GCA_009885825.1 Rhodobiaceae bacterium
GGTGCTCGCGGTAGACAAGGTTCAGCGTCCACACGGCAATACACTTACAGAAATTATTACGGCGATAACTCGCGACGTCGAGAGCATTGATCCCTCTACTACCCTGGACTGGGATTTCCATCTCGCGGATACAGGATACGATGCGAACCATGATTACTCATCTTGGCGCTGGATCGTTTCGGCACCTGAATTCCATATTGTGAAAGAAGGCTTTCCGCGAATTGCCTCGCCAGTTTCGCTCGGCATTTCGGGGCTCACATATTCGATTTCGCTCTCCGCTTGCTCGCCTTACCTGACTGAAACTACGCTCGCGAAATCAATTATCTTCAAGGAAGTTGGCAGTGAATCAGCTTGAGGAATATCATCAGAACCTCATGACCGACATCCGTCGCGAGGCTGATGTTAGTGGAATTCTGATGGTGGAAGCATTCTTTGATCGGATGGCAGAACGACTCACCGGAGCTGGAGAACTTGAAACTGCAGATCGCGCATTTTTCCAAAGCGGCGAAGGCGCTCAGAAACTTCGGGTCGATGGCTATGCTGGCGATCCACGCGATAGCCAAGGACTCCTTGGCCTTGTTATCTGCGACTTTGTAGATTTCGGCGAAGTGAGGACCTTCGGAAAAGGTGATCTCGGTCCAATCCTCAACCCACTCATACGGTTCTTCAAGAAAGCCCGAACCACCGAATTTCGTGATAGTTTGAATGAAGTGAACCCGGCATTCCAGCTGTCCGATCTGATAATCATCACTTGGTCGCAGATTTCCAAGATCAAACTCATTCTCATTTCTAACCGGCAATACATTGGTCGCGATGATGCAGTGAAGCTCGCTGATGCGGGCGGTATCCCGATCACCTACTCAGTATGGGACCTGTCAAGGTTTGAGAAATTCGACCGTTCGGGTCAAGAGCGAGAGGACATGACCATCGATTTCGCCAATGATTTTGGTGGACCACTGCCTGCACTAAGGGCGTCTCAGACAGGTGCTGCACTTGATAGTTATCTCATGATCGTACCGGGTCAGCAATTGGCTGAAATCTACGACAAATGGGGGCCGAGACTGCTGGAAGCGAATGTTCGTTCGTTTTTGCAGGCGAGGGCAAAGACCAACAAAGGCATCCAGAAAACGATCAAAGAAAATCCTGAACTGTTCTTTCCTTACAACAATGGTTTATCAGCTACAGCAGATGCCGTGACCTGTGTGCCAAGCGCAAATGGGCTTGCAATCTCAGAGATAAAAAATCTGCAAATTGTGAACGGAGCACAAACTACCGGCTCAGTTCATTCAGGGTTGAAGTCAGCCAAAGAACAGCTGCTCAATGTCTACGTACAGATGAAATTGACTGTCGTACCGCCTGAAAGGTCCGAAGAGATCGTTCCAAGGATATCGGAATTTGCAAACACTCAGAACAAAGTGAATGCCGCAGATTTCTTCTCAAATCATCCATTTCACGTCCGTATGGAACATTTTTCGCGAAACGTGCTCTTTGCCCGGAAAGAGGGAGAACGACATGATAGCAAGTGGTTCTACGAGCGTTCACGCGGTCAGTTTATCAATGCCCGAAGTAAACTGAGTGCTGCACAGCTAAGAAAGTTTGACCTCGAATATCCAAAAACTCAGCTTTTCACAAAGACAGATTTGGCAAAGTTCGAACTCTCGGCTGATGGATCCCCACATGTTGTATCACGCGGTGCACAGAAGAACTTCGCGGAGTTTGCAAAGAGCATCGGTGATGCGTGGGCCAAGGGCGAGGCAAAATTTGACGAACTATGGTACAAGCGATTGGTTGCAAAGGCTCTGATCTTTCGAAAACTGGAAGCCGAGATTCCAAGGCAAAGTTGGTATGAAGGTGGTTATCGGGCAAACATTGTTACCTATGCAATGTCAAAGGTCTTCCATGATGCAAACGATGACAAACAGGTTCTCGATCTCGATACAATCTGGCGATATCAGTTGGTATCCGAGGCTCTGTTGGCGGCGCTTCTTGTAGCTGCTGCCGGAGCACATGATGCCATTACTCACCCTCCGCAAGGAGTTCGCAACATGTCTGAATGGGCGAAGCAGCAGGGCTGCTGGCACGCCTTCAAATCTCGCCAGCTTGACTATAGTGAAGGGTTTGATGACATCCGGGTTCCTGTCGAAGACGCGCGCTCAAGTGTGCGAGAGGCGCGCGGTGAGAAGAGTATTGCCGATGGCATTGCCGCTCAGTCAAAAGTCGTCAAACTCGGTGCAGATTTTTGGCGTCAAGTGTTGGATTGGGGACGTGCACAAAGAAGAGTGACCCCCAAGGAATTGCTGCTACTTAATGTGTGCGCATCAATGCCACGCCAATTGCCGACAGAATTTCAAGCGCGGCAAGCACTTATTGTGTTTGAACGATTGAAGGGGCAAGGGTTCGCATTGTTGTGACGGCCATTTGACAATAGCCTGAGCCCAGTCGCCACCGCATCTTATCTAGTTCCGTGCCGTCGTCCTCGATCGCAACCCACATGAGTCAGGTTCTGGCAAAGAATACAGTATGCATGTTGTGAATTTTGTTCAACCAAAACCTGAATCAAGCGCATTCTCCACATTCTCCACGTGCATTCCGACCCTTCGGGTGCGGGCTGCGGGCGTCGGACATTTGAGCTTTGAATAGCGCTTGAACGGCGTAAGGTGCGGTCAGTGTTTTCGCCGCGTACAAAGTTTTTCTCTTGCGTCCAACGATGTAATTTCTTCGCTTTTAGACTCGAATGTTGTGATGAACTCCCCGATTTCAGCCGCGCGAAAAGCGTAAATGTCGCTGCGGACCGCGTTCGATTCGGATTGCAGAATTGACATTCAAACCCGCAATCGTGTTGCTCCATCAATGTTCAACGTGAATTTCCGTGAAGTTCACGTAGCTGAAGCAGTCAGAGAAAAAATTGGAATGGCAGTGAAGTCCAGAGAAATACTCAGCACGCGGATCAAAGTGGGGAGTAAAGCAGGATTAAAGCAATGGTGACAAGTTGGTACCAAAGTCGCCGAAAGTGATGGAAGTAGAATGACTTATGATACCAGCACATTTTGGCCGTGACGGCATGATGTGGACAACATCGATGTAAACAGTTGAAACACTTGATGTCTGCGGACAGCACCTTGCAATTCGGATAATTCAACACATCTGACAATGCGGGACGCCCCATCTGGAGTTTGCATTGTAATGTCAGAGCAAGAGTTCGAACCGCGACTGGGCAGGATTGGTCACGAGAAGTCAGCACGTCCTAAGCCCTTTGTCCGTCAGGTGCTGGATGTTGCCTACAAGAGCGGGTTCAAGACGCGGAAGAAGTCATCGTTCACCGGACAGCGCATTGGGCGTGGTGCGGCATGGGGCACGCTGACGTCAGCGGGCCTGATGAACAGAGGGGGTCGCCGCGCTGTGGTGAAGGTCCGCATAGCTAAGTTGAGACCTGGCAACTTCGCTGCACCCCGTGCCCATCTGCGCTACATCCAGCGCGACGGTGTTGATCGGTCCGGTGAACCGGGGAAACTCTATGGGCCGGAATTGGATGAAGTTGACGGTGGCGCATTCACCGACAAATGCGATGGCGACCGGCACCAGTTTCGGATAATTGTGTCACCAGATGACGGCGACAGGCTCGCGGAGCTCAAACCCTTTGTCCGGGACTTGATGCAGGACATGGAACATGACCTCGAGACCAAACTCGATTGGGTCGCCGTTGATCACTACAACACTGGCCATCCCCATTCCCATATTGTCATCCGGGGCAAAGCTGAAGACGGCAAAGACCTGATCATGGCCCGAGACTACGTCACCCACGGGATCAGGGCCAGAGCAGGCGAATGGCTTACATTGGAACTTGGGCCGGAGGACGAATTTGAAAAATGTATCAAGCTCGCCCGCGAAGTGGAGACGGATCGCTTCACCAAGCTCGACAGATCAATCCTGAAGCATGTGGATCAGAACATTCTGACGATCAGCGCCATGCCGCCATCCGAGCCGCTTGTGCATACTTCGCATATGAGGAGGCTCAAGCATCTGAGCAATTTGGGCTTGGCCACAGAACTACAAACAGGCGTCTGGGAGATTGATCCGGACATCGAACGCAAGCTCAAAGGCTTGGGCAAGCGCAACGACATCATCGCTACGATGCACCGGGCTATGCGGGAAGCGAAGATTGACCGTCCGGCTGGCAGCTTCGCTATCTTCGACGGCGAGAACTTACTTAAGCCCGTTATTGGCCGTATCGCCGCAGTGGGACTCACAGACGAAATCAATGACCGTCACTTCGTCGTTGTTGATGGCATCGACGGCAAGGTTCACTACGCTGATATAGGTCTCATCAGGCCAGAGGCACTGCCAAGCAAAGGCATGATTGTTTCCCTTGAAACAGCAGAACAAGAAACGGGCAGCTCCCAACAGACACGACTGCGGATTCTGTCTTACCTGAACCTGGAAAAACTCGTGGCCACGGATGGCGCGACTTGGCTTGATCGTGAGCTTGCCAGCAAAACCCCAATGCACCTCGGAGATCGAGAATTTGGCACGGACGTCAAATCAGCATTGCGCAATCGCCTGCAATGGCTGACAGAGCGGGGAATGGTTGAACCAGCGCCAGATGGCGGTGTCCGCCCTGCCGCCGCTGCCATGAAAGCGCTGACCCGCAAGGAGATGAACCAGGCCGTTGCCAACCATTCTGCAGCTTCTGGCTTGCAAGCAGCCCGGCTGGTGGACGGTCAACGATTTGAAGGGGCCTACATGCGTTCAATTCCACTCGCCTCAGGAAAGCTTGCTGTCTTCGAGAACAGCAAAGAGTTTACGCTTGTTCCTTGGCGACCAAGTTTCGAAGACATCAGAGGCAAGTCTGTCACGGGAAAAGTGAGCGGGTCGACTATAGCTTGGGAGCTGGCTGGGCGCACGAAGGGTTTGGGTATCTGAGACAAAAATCGACATCATGAACACCGCTCGCGGAGTGGGCGGTCGCTCCCTCCTAGGCCCGCTGCGGCGTGCCGCAACTGCGCAAGCACTCATGGTCATCGACGAACAACAAAGCCCACATCCCGCGCAGTCCTTCGCCTTGCTACGGCCTGCGGTGCGGCCCGCCTCCTTCAGCGAACCTATCCGTCGCTCTTGCCGCCCACCTCGCTTGCTGGGTTCATTTGTGTGAAGGAAGAAGGGAGACCGCGCGTAAGCAAATTGGAGCGTGACGAAGCGAATTTTCGTGTTCAGAAATTGCATTCACGAAATTGTGAAACATGCTTGGTTGCTAGTTGGTTGCTAAGGTACCTTTGCCGCTTACGCACCAGCCGCTAAGCTATTGAAAGGATTGGTGGAGCCAGACGGAATCGAACCGACGACCTCTTGCATGCCATGCAAGCGCTCTCCCAACTGAGCTATGACCCCACAGGTCTTCAAATCTTAAAAGGCGGGCGGAACCTAGTTCCGCGCCCGCCAACAATCAAGCGAAACTTCTAAACCTCTTCCTCGCCTTCCTTGGCCCCCGGGCCGCTGTCGAGCAGGCCGGAAACATTGTCGCCGTCTTCTTCCTCGACAACGAGGAAGGTGTCGTCCTCTTCGCCGTCGGCGGGCTCCGCGTCTTCGCCCAGATCGACATCCTCGATGCCGGCGGTCTCGTCATCGTCCTTGCCGTCCTCCTCGACGTCCTCGAGGCTGATGAGCTCCACATCGGCGTTCTCGCCCTCCTCCACCTCTACCTTTTCGCGGGGCTTGGGCGCGGGCGGAGCGGCGCCCGGATAATCGCCCTTGGAGGGCAGAATGGGTGCTGCGATGAAATTGGCGTTGCACTTCGGGCAAACAATCGGATTTTTCAGCAAGTCATAGAACCGTGTCGCGCATGACGGGCATGTCCGCTTGGTTCCGAGTTCAGCATTGACCACGGGTTGATCCTTTCGAGATCGCGATTAGAGATGATTTAAGGCTCCCATGCCACGGGTTTTGCCGAATGTCAAAAGCCTTGGGCCCGCCAGGGGGTGACAGGCCAAATCAACCCGTGTATCGAAACGCCTGAAATGACCCATGCCCCCCATAAAACCCTGCCATTAGCTTCTTCCAACGCCTCGGGCCTCAAGGGGCGCATCAAGGTTCCCGGCGATAAATCCATGTCGCACCGCGCCCTGATGTTTGGCGCGATCGCCATTGGCGAGACGACAATAAAGGGCCTTCTTGAGGCTGAGGATGTGGTGAACACTGCCAGGGCCATGGCGGCCCTGGGCGCTGAAACCCGCCGCGATGAGGCAGGTGTCTGGCATGTGCAGGGCGTGGGCGTGGCTGGCCTTCAATCGCCCGAAGCGCCGCTGGATTTCGGCAATTCCGGCACCGGCGTCAGGCTCGCCATGGGACTGATGGCGACAACGCCGCTGGTGGCGCGCTGCGTGGGTGATGCTTCCCTTTCAAAGCGCCCCATGGGCCGGGTGACCAAGCCGCTTGAGCAGATGGGCGTCAGGTTTGAAACCGCCGAAGGCAACCGGCTGCCCCTCACGCTTCATGGCGCCAGGCATGCGGTGCCCGTCACTTACACCTTGCCGGTGGCCTCCGCCCAGGTGAAATCAGCCGTTCTGCTCGCAGGCCTTAATGCACCGGGCGTGACCACTGTTATCGAACCCGTCGCTACCCGCGATCACACGGAGCGCATGTTGACTGCATTCGGTGCCAAACTGACAATCACCGAAAAAGACGGCGCACGTCATATTTCTGTTGCTGGCCAGCACGAATTGAAAGCGCAAAACCTTGACATCCCGGGCGATCCCTCATCGGCGGCTTTTCCCCTGGTGGCGGCGCTGCTGTGCGAAGGTTCGGATATCACAATCGAAAACGTCATGCTGAACCCCACCCGCACCGGCCTGATTGTGACGCTTCTGGAAATGGGCGCCGACATCAAAATTGAAAATCGCAGGATTTCGGGCGGCGAAGAGGTGGGTGACCTCCACATCAAATCCTCCAGGCTGCACAGCGTCCGCGTGCCCGCATCCCGCGCGCCCTCGATGATCGACGAATATCCCATCCTCGCGGTGGCCGCTTCTTTCGCCGAAGGCACCACATGCATGGAGGGCCTGGAAGAATTGCGCGTGAAGGAGAGTGACCGCCTCGCGGCTGTCGAAGCTGGCCTCCAGGCCAATGGTGTTTCAACCCAATCAGGCCCGGATTGGCTGGAAGTGACAGGCGGCGGCGCGCCCGGTGGCGGCAACGTCTTGACACACATGGACCACCGGATTGGCATGTCCTTTCTGGTGATGGGTGCGGCTTCGCGCTTTCCCACCAGCATTGATGACAGCAGCTTTATCGCCACCAGTTTTCCGGAATTTGTGGGGCTTATGAACGGCCTGGGCGCGAAAATCGCAGCGCCTGACGCCCCGTGATTATCGCCGTTGACGGCCCCGCCGCCGCCGGCAAAGGCACCATTGCCCGCGCCCTGGCCCGGCATTTTGGCTATCATTTCCTCGATACCGGAACGCTCTACCGCCGCGTTGGGCTGGCGGTCCTGAAGTCCGCTGGCGATGCAACGGAAATTGCCCGCAGCCTGAATGACAGTCCTTATGATGATGCGGAGCTCAGAACCGAAGAAGTCGGCGCCATGGCCTCCGTCGTGGCCAGCATTCCCGCCGTGAGGCAGGCCCTTCTCGCCTATCAGAGGGAATTTGCAGGTCGGGCTCCCGGAGCCGTTCTCGACGGGCGCGATATCGGCACCGTTGTCTGCCCCGCTGCCCAGGTGAAAATCTACGTGACTGCTTCACCGGAAGTCAGGGCGAAACGCCGCTGGGAGGAACTGAAATCCCTTGGCATGGATGCGGGCTTTTCAACGACGCTTGACGAAATACGAATCCGCGATGAGCGCGACAGCAACCGCGCTGTGGCCCCCCTGCTTCCAGCGCCGGATGCCACAATCATCGATACATCGGACATGACCATTGAAGCCGCTGTCGCGGCGGCGGTCAGGGTGGTCGAGCTAGCTGCTTGAATTCTTCGGCCAAGCGAGCAGGAACGTCCAGAGGGAAATGACAAGAACGCCCCCCCCGATCGTCATCCAGAAGGGATCCCTGGTGTAAAACGCCTCAAAAGCCGCCCAGCCCGCCACGACCGCGACAATCGCGATCCGGCGCCACAGGGGCTTGTAGAAGGGATGGCTCTGGTCAATGATTTTCATGGACGTTTACTAGGCGAACAGCCCCCCCAAGTCGAGGCCAAATCAGGCGGTTGCCCTGCCCTCGGGATTGAGCTATAGCGGGCGCCGTTGGAGGCCGCCTGCTTCACGCAGGTGAACATAATCGGGGTGCCGGACTGTCGCCAGTTCGCGTGCCCTTAATTGTTTCAGAATCTGCGCATTTCGTTAAGCCTCCGAGCTTCGCTGCAGGGCCTGGAATTTTCCCCGTGGGCATGTCACGCATGACTTGCCCCGTAACCTTAGGACTTAACCCCGCCATGGCGAAATCCGTCGCTTCCATGAACCCCACCCGCGAAGACTTTGAAGCCCTCCTCACCGAAAGCTATCTCGACAATCCCGCCACCGAAGGCGTCGTCGTCAAGGGCCGGGTCGTCGCCGTGGAAAATGATTTTGTGATTATCGATGTCGGCCTGAAAACCGAAGGCCGCGTGGCGCTGAAGGAATTTTCCCAGCCCGGCAAGGATATCGCCATCAAGGCTGGCGACACGGTTGAGGTTTATCTCGAGCGCATTGAAAACGCGCTGGGCGAAGCGGTTCTCTCGCGCGACAAGGCCCGCCGCGAAGAGGCCTGGACCCGCCTTGAGGAAATGAGCACCAAGAACGAACGCGTCGATGGCGTGATCTTTGGCCGCGTCAAAGGCGGCTTCACTGTTGATCTCGGCGGCGCCGTGGCGTTCCTTCCCGGCAGCCAAGTTGACATTCGCCCCATCCGGGACGTGGGCCCGCTCATGCATGTGGCCCAGCCCTTCCAGATTCTCAAGATGGATCGCCGCCGGGGCAACATTGTCGTGTCGCGCCGCGCCATCATGGAAGAAACCCGCGCCGAGCAGCGCTCGGAGCTCGTGCAGAACCTGGCTGAAGGCCAGATCGTTGACGGGGTGGTCAAGAACATCACCGACTACGGCGCCTTCGTTGACCTGGGCGGCATCGATGGCCTCCTGCACGTCACCGACATTGCCTGGAAACGCGTCAATCACCCCTCCGATGTCCTGGCTGTCGGCCAGACCATCAAGGTGCAGATCGTCCGCATCAACCCCGACACCCAGCGCATATCCCTTGGCATGAAGCAGTTGGACAAGGACCCATGGGAACTGGTTGCCGGCAAATATCCAATCGGCGCAAAGGTCCGCGGCAAGGTCACCAACATCACCGACTATGGCGCATTCATCGAACTGGAAGATGGCATCGAAGGCCTCGTCCATGTCTCCGAGATGAGCTGGACCAAGAAGAACGTGCATCCCGGCAAGATTCTCTCAACCTCGGAAGAAGTTGATGTTCAGGTTCTCGAAATCGACAGCTCCAAGCGCCGCATTTCGCTTGGCTTGAAGCAGATTCAGGACAACCCATGGGAAACCTTCACCACGAAATATCCCAACGGCGCCATTGTTGAAGGCGAGATCAAGAACATCACTGAATTCGGCCTGTTCATTGGCCTCGATGGCGATGTTGATGGCATGGTCCATCTCTCTGATCTCGACTGGAAGCGCAGCGGCGAGGAAGCCATCAAGGATTACAAGAAGGGCGATACCGTCAAGGCCATCGTTCTCGATGTTGACCGCGAGAAGGAACGCATTTCGCTGGGCATCAAGCAGCTCTCCGGCGATCAGCCAAAGTCTGCCGCTGGTTCCGGCATCAAGAAGGGCGACACGGTGACCTGCGAGGTGACGAAGGTTGAGGAAGCCGGTCTCGAAGTCAAGATCGCCGGTTCCGACATGACAGCCTATGTCAAGCGCGGCGATCTGGCGCGCGACCGTTCAGAACAGCGCACCGAGCGTTTTGCCGTCGGCGAAAAATTCGATGCCAAGGTCACGGTGTTCGATGCCAAGGCCCGCAAGATGAACGTCTCCGTCAAGGCGCTCGAAATTTCTGACGAGAAGGAAGCCGTCGCCCAGTATGGCTCCTCCGATTCGGGTGCATCCCTCGGTGATATCCTTGTCGCGGCGCTGAAGAAAAAGGACGCCGAGGGCAAGGAATAGTTCTTCCGATTTTTGGTATCTTCGCCCGGCTGATGACCGGCCGGGCGGCGCAAGCCTTGGAGTAATGCGATGTCAGTGAGCCAGGCAGAATTGATCGTGGACCGCAGGCGAATGAAGGCCCGGCTGTTCCGCTGGCGCATCGCTGCGGTTATAGCGGTATTTGTGGCCCTCGCCTCCCTGTTTTGGACGGGTGGCGATTTCAAGAAATATACCAGCCATATCGCCCGCGTGCGCATTGACGGCCTGATCACCGGCGACCAGGCAACGCTCAATCTGCTGGATGAGATCGCCAATTCGGAAAAGGTTGCCGCCGTCATTATCCGCATCGATAGCCCGGGCGGCACAACCGCAGGCTCCGAAGCCATCTATGAAAAGATCAGGGTGATCGCCAAGGACAAGCCGGTGGTGGCCGTCATGGATACGGTGGCGGCATCGGGTGGTTACATCACGGCGATCGCCGCTGAATATATTGTGGCCCGCGGCAATACAATTACCGGCTCGATTGGCGTCATTTTTTCCTTTCCCGAAATATCCAAGCTGCTTGATACGCTTGGCATCAAGATGGAGGAGATAAAGTCCGGCGAGTTGAAAGCCGAACCATCGCCCTACAAGCCCGTGACCGACAGGGCCCGCCAGGTCTCCAATGAAATGGTACAAGAGTCTTTTGGCTGGTTCACCGGGCTGGTGGCCGAGCGCCGCAATCTTTCCATCGAGCGCGTCAGAGTTCTGGCCGATGGCCGTGTCTACACGGGCCGTCAGGCGGTCACGGCGAAACTCATTGACGCGGTGGGTGGCGAAGAAGTGGCCCTTGAATGGTTGCAAACCAGGAAGAGCGTCTCGAAAGACCTGGAAGTTCTCGATTGGGTCAATCCCATAAACGCTGATCCAACGGGCCTTGGCTTTTCAGTGGCGGACACGGTGATCCAGCTATTGGGCTTCGGCGGGTTAAAACGGCAGGTTGAGAGCGCAAGGCTTGACGGCTTGCTCGTGCTTTGGCACCCTCAGCTTTGACGCCCCAAGACAGATAGGTCAAAATCATGATCAAATCCGAACTCGTGCAAAAAATCGCCGATGGCAACACCCATCTATATCACCGCGACGTCGAACGCATCGTGAACAAGATTCTGGATGAAATCATCCGCGCCATGAAAGATGGCGAGCGCGTGGAACTCAGGGGTTTTGGCGCGTTCTCGGTCAAATCCCGCAACGCCCGCACGGGCCGCAATCCGCGCACGGGTGGCGCCGTCGAAGTCACACCCAAGCGCGTTCCTTTTTTCAAGACCGGCAAGGAACTCAGGGCGCGATTGAACGCCAAGCCCGAATGATGCTGCAGCGTATTCTTCGCTGGACAGTCGGATTGCCCATCGCATTGGTTGTGATTTCATTTGCCGTCGCCAACCGGCAATGGATCACCGTGTCGTTTGATCCCTTCTCCAAGGACACACCGTTTGCAACCGTTGATGTTCCACTCTGGGTGCTGTTCTTCTGCGGTGTTTTTTTTGGCCTGATTGCCGGATGGATCGCCTGCTGGATAGCCCAGGGCAAATGGCGCCGCTCCGCCAAGGAGGCGCGCCGCGAGTTGAAGCTGACGCAGGCCCAGTCCCGAGACACGGTCGCCTTCTCCGAAGAAAGCATTTCATGAAACTCATATCGGCAGCGGAATTTGCGGGCGTTGCGGATTACAAATCAATCGTCGAGGCCCTGCGCGAGGGGTTCAGGACAGATATTGAATCGCCGGTTCGCCATTTTCATGACACGTCAAGTGTCGCGAAACTCATGCTCATGCCCGCCTGGTCGAAAGCCTGGACGGGATTGAAAACAGTCGTCGTGAAATCCGACAACGCGGCCCAGGGCCTGCCAACGGTCCAGGCGAGCTATCTCCTCATTGATAATGAGACAGGCGCTCCCGTTGCCGTCATGGATGGCACCGAATTGACCCGCAGGCGCACCGCCGCCGCATCAGCGCTTGCCGCCGATTATCTGGCAAGGCCAGATGCCTCGCATCTGGCGCTTGTGGGCGCCGGCGCGTTGGGCGCGCATTTTGCCCGGGCCCATGCCGCCGTGCGCCCCATCAAAAAAATCTCGATTCATAACTGCACCCACGACAAGGCCGAAAAACTTGCGGTCGAATTGCGGGGCGAAGGGCTTGATGCCGTGGTTGCGGCCGATCTGGAAACAGCCGTCAGACAGGCCGATATCGTGAGCAGCATCACCAGTTCCACAAAGCCCGGCATCAGGGGGCAATGGCTGAAGCCCGGAACCCATGTTGATCTCGCTGGCGCGTTTACGCCGCAAATGCGCGAAACCGACGGCGACGTTGTGGCGAAGTCACGGGTCTTTGTTGATACCAGGCATGGCGCAGAGGCCGAAGCCGGCGATCTGCTGCAGGCAAGAGACGAGGGCAAATTTGATTTCAAAAATATTCAGGCTGACCTCCACGAGCTCTGTCGGGGCACTGTAAAAGGCCGCAAAACCGCCGCGGAAACCACCCTGTTCAAGTCCTGCGGCTCAGCCGTTGAAGACCTGGCGGCTGCCATCATGGTGTATTTGCGCTGCAAATGATTTGCGGCTAACGAAGGCCCATGAAGCCCTCAAACCCCATCTGTGTGGCCCTCGACACGCCCGAAATCGACAAGGCCCGCGCACTCGCGAAGGCCTTGGCTCCCCATGCGGGCTACTTAAAAATCGGCATGGAATTTTTTTATGCCCACGGTGCCAGGGGCTATGAAGCGGTGGCGGCGCAAGGCCTGCCGATTTTTCTTGATCTCAAGCTTCATGACATTCCAAACACGGTGGCCTCAGCCATGAAAGCCCTGATGCAGCTCTCGCCCCGGCCGGCGATCGTCAACCTCCATGCGCAAGGTGGATTGGACATGATGAAGGCCGCAGCCGATGCTGTGGCCGGTCGTTCCAAGCTGATCGCCGTTACGATTCTGACCAGTCTTTCGAATATGGATATCTGGGCCGCCGGATTTGACCGCGCGCTTGAAACTGAAGGCCACGCCATCGCCTTGGCCAAGCTTGCAAAGCTCGCCGGGCTCGACGGTGTCGTTTGCAGTCCCCACGATCTCGCGGGCATACGCGCCGCGGCAGGCGCTGATTTTCTGACCGTGGTCCCCGGCATTCGCCCCGCCGCCACATCTGCGGGCGATCAAAAGCGCATTGCCACGCCCCGTTCGGCGATGGCCTCCGGCGCGGATATTTTGGTGATTGGACGCGCCGTGACAAGCGCTGCCGATCCTGTAGCCGCCGCGCAAAAAATCCTGGGCGAACTCAGCCATGGTTAAAGTCAAAATTTGCGGACTGTCAACTTTGGAGGCCGTGGACACGGCGATTGATGCTGGCGCCGATTTTATCGGCCTGGTGTTCTTTGCCAAAAGCCCGCGCAACGTATCCTTGCCAAAGGCCCGGGAACTGGCGGGTCGCGCCAGGGGCCGGGTCAAGATTGTGGCTTTGATCGTGGATGCCGACAACGCCGCCATCACGTCCATCGGCGACATGGTGAGGCCCGATTATTTTCAGGCCCATGGTTCTGAGACACCCGAACGGGTGATGGAAATTCGAAACCTCGCCAACAAGCCCGTGATCAAAGCCATCAAGGTGGCCGATGCGGCGGATGTCTCACAAGCCGCCGGTTACGAAGGAAAAGCCGCCCTCATTCTCTATGACGCAAAAGCCCCGGAAACGCTTCTGAATGCCTTGCCCGGCGGCAACGGCATTGCCTTTGATTGGGGGCTTTTGGCCAACTCCACGGATTTCATGCTGTCCGGCGGCCTCAATCCGGAAAACATTGCGAATGCCATCAGGACAACCGGGGCTCCCATTGTCGATGTGTCCTCAGGCGTTGAATCAGCGCCGGGCATAAAGGATTTGACGCTCATTCGGAAATTTATTGAGCGCGCGAAGTCTGCCAGCTAAACTTGGATTGAAAGAGAGTTTTTATGACTAAGCCACTGGTCAATTCTTTCCGGACAGGCCCAGACGAAAAGGGCCTGTTTGGAATCTATGGCGGCCGCTTTGTGGCCGAAACCCTGATGCCGCTCATTCTTGAGCTGGAGCAGGCCTATAAGGACGCCAAGGCCGACCCATCATTCCAGGCCGAACTTGATTCGTTTCTGGAGCATTATGTGGGCCGCCCCAGCCCCCTCTACTTTGCCGAACGCCTGACCGAACACCTGGGTGGCGCGAAAATCTATTTCAAGCGCGATGAGCTCAACCACACGGGCGCCCACAAGATCAACAATGTGATGGGCCAAATCCTGCTGGCCCGCCGCATGGGCAAGAAGCGCATCATCGCTGAAACCGGCGCTGGCCAGCATGGCGTCGCAACCGCCACGGCCTGCGCCCGCTTTGGCTTGGAATGCATCGTCTATATGGGTGAAGTCGATATTGAGCGCCAGAAGCCCAATGTGTTTCGCATGAAGCTGCTGGGCGCTGAAGTGGTGCCAGCGCTCTCGGGCTCCCGCACATTGAAGGATGCGCTGAACGAGGCGCTCAGGGATTGGGTGGCCAATGTCGAGGACACTTTCTATTGCATCGGCACCGTCGCAGGCCCCCACCCCTATCCTGAAATGGTGCGGGATTTTCAATCCATCATCGGTGTGGAAACCAGGCGTCAGATGCAGGCCCGCGAAGGCCGCCTGCCGGATTCCCTTGTGGCGGCCATTGGCGGCGGCTCAAACGCCATGGGGCTTTTTCATCCCTTTCTTGATGATGCAAGCGTTGAAATCATCGGCGTGGAGGCGGCAGGCCTCGGGCTTCGCACCAAGAAGCACGCGGCCTCGATCACTGGCGGCAGGCCCGGCATTCTCCATGGCAACCGGACTTATCTGTTGATGGATGACGATGGCCAGATCACCGAAGGCCACTCCATATCAGCGGGTCTTGATTACCCCGGCATCGGCCCCGAGCATTCCTGGCTCCATGACATGAAGCGGGTGGAGTATGTGTCCGCCACCGACAAGGAGGCCTTGGAGGCCTTCCAGCTCTGCTGCAAGCTTGAAGGCATCATCCCCGCCCTCGAGCCATCCCATGCATTGGCCCATGTCATGAAAATTGCGCCGACAAAACCCAAGGACCATTTGATGGTGATGAACATGTGCGGCCGCGGCGACAAGGATATTTTCACCGTGGCCGACATTCTGGGAGTAACCTTGTGAGTGGTCGCATCGAAAAATGTTTTGCTGGTCTTAAGGAGCAGGGCAGGGCAGCACTCGTCACCTTTGTGACCGCGGGTGATCCCGATTACGAGACCTCGCTCAAGATCATTCAGGGCCTGCCCAAGGCGGGCGCGGACATCATTGAATTTGGCATGCCCTTCACCGATCCCATGGCCGATGGGCCCGCCATTCAGGCCGCAGGCCTTCGTGCCCTTCGCGCGGGCCAAACCATGAAGAAGACCCTGAAGCTGGTGAAGGCCTTCCGCGCGGGAGATAAGGAAACCCCCGTCGTGCTGATGGGCTATTACAATCCCATCTATGTCTATGGCGTCGAAAAGTTTTTGACCGATGCCAAGGTTGCAGGTGTGGATGGCTTGATCGTCGTTGATTTGCCGCCTGAGGAAGACGATGAGCTGTGCCTGCCCGCCATGAAAATGGATATCAATTTTATCCGCCTGGCCACGCCAACCACCGACGATAACCGCGCGCCTGTGGTTTTCAAGAACACCAGCGGCTTTGTCTACTATGTCTCGGTTCTTGGCATCACGGGCACCAAGGCGCCTGACCTGAAAAGCGTGCAGAAAAATGTCAATCGCCTGCGCCGGCACACGAAGCTTCCCATCGCCGTAGGCTTTGGCGTGAAGTCCGCCGAGCAGGCCCGCGCCATCACCAGGAGCGCCGATGGCGTTGTGGTGGGTTCGGCCCTTGTGAGCGCCGTGGGCAACAGCCTTACAAAGGCCGGAAAGCCCACGTCAAAGACCGTGAAGGCGGTTCATTCCCTCGTGAGTGAAATCGCCAGCGGCGTGAGGAGCTGAAGCCAAGTGAACTGGATTAAGAATTTCGTCAGGCCAAAAATCCGCTCCATTCTGGGCGTCAAGCGCGACGTGCCGGAAAACATGTGGATCAAGGATCCCGAGTCCGGCCAGATGGTTTTTTACCGCGATCTCGAGGCTAACCAGTTTGTGTTTCCCGGCTCCGGCCACCACCACAGGCTGGCGCCCGACCTGCGGCTGAAATCCATGTTCGACAACGGCGAGTATGAACCCGTGGAATTTCCGGCAGTCCCGCCAGACCCGTTGAAATTCCGCGATGAGCGGAGATATGTGGACAGGCTGAAGGAAGCCAAGCAAAAATCCGGCAGCGAGGACGCCATTCACGCGGGCTTCGGTGCAATTGATGCCCTGCCTGTGGTGATGGCAGTGCAAGACATGGGTTTCATCGCAGGCTCACTGGGTACGGCAGCTGGCGAAGCGATCATTACAGCCATGCGTCTTGCCGTTGCCAGGAAATGCCCTTTTGTATTTTTTGTGGCCTCTGGCGGAGCGCGCATGCAGGAAGGAATTCTCTCCCTCATGCAGATGCCCAGAACCACGGCCATGGTTCAGGAAATGCGTGAGCACAGGATTCCCTATATCGTCGTGCTCACCAACCCGACCACCGGCGGCGTCACCGCCTCCTATGCCATGTTGGGTGATTTCCACATCGCCGAACCCAAGGCGCAAATCGGTTTTGCCGGCGCCCGCGTGATCGAGCAGACCATTCGCGAAAAACTTCCCGAAGGTTTCCAGCGCGCCGAATATCTGCAGGACCACGGCATGGTTGATCTCGTCGTCCACCGCCACCAGATGCGCGAGACCGTGAGCCGGATTGCGCGCATATTGATGAAGTCGCAGGCGGCGCCCGCGCCCATGTCAAACAGCGGCGCTCTGGTGCCAATCAGCGCCGAATAAAATCTTGGCCCAAAGTGACGCCATTCTAAACCGCCTGTTGCGGCTCCACCCCAAGATCATCGATCTGGGCCTGGACCGCATGAACCATATTCTCGGACGCCTCGGCCAGCCCCAGGAAAAGCTGCCGCCGGTCATTCATGTGGCGGGCACCAATGGCAAGGGCTCAACCGTTTCCCTCATCCGCTCCATCCTCGAGGCAGCGGGCCTCAAGGTTCACTGTTATACCTCGCCCCATCTCGTCAAGTTCCATGAACGGATTTATGTGGCGGGCCAGTTCATATCGGAAGACCGGCTTTCGGAACTCCTGGAGGAATGCGAGAAAGCCAATGGCGAGGCGCCGATCACCTTTTTTGAAATTACAACCGCTGCCGCCTTCCTCGCATTCGCGCGAACGCCAGCCGATTATCTCGTCCTCGAAGTTGGCTTGGGCGGCAGGCTTGATGCAACCAACGTGATTGACAGGCCCGCCCTCTCGGTGATCACCACAATTGACTATGACCACCAGCAATACCTGGGCGATACGCTCACCGCCATCGCCCATGAAAAGGCGGGCATCTTGAAACCCGGCGTTCCATCTGTCGTAGGGCCGCAGCCGGATGAAGCGCGCGCTGAAATCGAGAAGGTGGCCGAAACCAAAGGCTCGCCCCTCGCCATCGCCAATCAGGATTGGCAGGCCTATGAGCAGCATGGCCGTCTGGTCTTTCAGGATGAGGCGGGGCTGCTCGATCTCAACATGCCCCAGCTCAAAGGCCGCCATCAGGTTGACAACGCGGGCAACGCCATCGCCGCCATCCGGTTGCTCGGCGATGGCAGGGTGACAGAGGCCCATATTGAACAGGGCCTGAAATCCGTGGCGTGGCCCGCCCGCATGCAGCGCCTGGGGCCTGGCGTTCTCTCGAACTACATTCCCAAGGACGCCGAGCTGTGGCTTGATGGCGGACACAACCCATCCGCAGGCCGCGTCATCGCCAGGGCCTTTTCCGATATCAATGACCGCCACTCGCGGCCGCTGGTGCTGATCTGGGGGATGCTGAACAGCAAGGACGCCGGAAGTTTCATTGAAGCCTTCGCCGGACTGGCCCAGCGGGTTGTGACCTTGGCAATTCCGGGCGAACCCAATGCCGTCCCGGCTGACCAGCTCGCCGAAGCCGCGCGCGCCCACAATCTTCCGGCTGAAACCGCTGCTTCACTGACCAAGGCCCTGGAACAGGCATCGCTCATCAGGCCTGCCCCCCGGATCCTGGTCTGCGGCTCGCTTTATCTCGCGGGCCACGTCCTCAGCACCCATGAACGCACGCCTATGTCCGGCGTATCGGGAGCGGCCCGGCGTTAAAGCGATTGCTCAATCCACGACTGCAGCTGGCCCTTGGGAGCAGCCCCAACCTTGGTGGCGGCAACCTCACCACCCTTGAACATCATGAGCGTTGGAATGCCGCGAACCCCATATTTGGACGGGGTTTGCGGGTTTTCATCGATGTTGATCTTGACGATCTTGACCTTGGGGCCCATGGCAGCGGCGATTTCTTCCAGCGCCGGGCCGATCATCTTGCAGGGGCCACACCATTCCGCCCAGAAATCAACGACAACAGGCGCATCTGATTTGAGCACATCGAGGTCAAACGACGCGTCGGAAACTTTATGGGTGGCCACTGTGATTCTCCTTGACTGCGGTGAGTTGCACGCAAGGTAGGTACCCGCAGGGCCGCGGTCAAGGGAACAACACGCTCATGTGATGGCTGCCATGTGCGAAATGGCGTTCTGGATCATGTCTTGCGGCACCCAGGTCAATCGTGGCACCGAGGTCCACAGGAGCGCCGCCCGGACCGGCCGGTTTTCATAGGCCAGTTTCAGCGCCATCACATAGGATGCCATCTGCGCCACATAGGGGTGATCGGGCTGCAGCTCAACCGGCGCGTCCCAGTCAGTCTTGTAATCCAGCACCAGGATTTCTTTTTCGCGAACGGCCAGCCGGTCGATTTTTCCAGTCAGGCGCCGGCCATCGGGCAGTATCGCGCCGATGGCGACTTCCGGCTGGCTTTCGGGACCAAAAAAGTCCCGGTAGTCCGGATGGCCAAGCAGGCCGACAACTTTGTCTGCCAACCCCAAATCCAGACTGTTTCGCGCCAGAATCCGCTGCGCAAATTCCAGCTGTTTTTGTGGCTCCAGACGCGGCAGCTCCTGCAGGATCTTGTGAATGATCCGGCCACGGCCAAGCGCTGCCGTGGAACCAGCCGGATGCGGCGAAGCCATGCGCGTCGGCGCAAAGGTCTTTTGAACTGTGTCAGGAAATGCCGGAGCGCTCCCCAGCCACGTCGGCATATCTTCGGCCTCTTTCACTTTTACGGGGGAAATCGCGCCGTGGAGGGCTTCCGGCCCGAAGCGCCATAGGTCCATTCCGTCCTGTGGCAACTGCAACGACTCCAGCACCATGGCGTACCAGCTGTTCTCGCTGAGCTTGTTCCTGTTTTGACACCCGCAGACATAAAGCTCGTCGCGCGCCCGCGTCATCGCCACATAGAGCAAGCGCCGGTATTCCTCCAAGGCCGTATCCTTGACCGCGTTTTTCCATTTATCGATGACGGGTGACTGGGAAAGCCGCGAAAGCCGCCACAGGGGCAAGCTGGGCTTGTCCGGTCCCATGTCAACAAACATGAGGCTCGAGTTCTTCCTGTCATCGGGTGGCGTGGTGGTGTCCGGCAGCATCACAATGCTGGATTCAAGCCCCTTGGCCCCGTGGATGGTCATGAGCCTGACCTCGCCCCGGCCGCTTTCCATGTTGCGCTTGATCTCGGCGTCTTCCGAATGAAACCAGTCGGCAAAACCGCCAAGCGAAGAAGAACAAGTCTCCTCATAAGTCAGGGACGCTTCGAGCAGCGCATCAAGCGCATCGCCGGCCTCGCTTCCCAGCCTGGCCAGGATCGCCTTCCGGGTTTTGATGAGCACGGCCGAGAGAAATTCAAAGGGCCGGGAATATTTGGAAAGTCGCAGCCAATCCTTCAGTGTGCGGAATGCCTCCATGCAGCGGGCGTCATTCGACACGGAGAGCCTGGCCCAAAGCGTTGCGCGTCCGCGCCCGTTCGCCAGTTCAAACAGCATGTCCTCTGAAATTGGCGCCGGCGCCAAGGGGCTTTTGAGAATGCAGGCCAGTGAATAGTCATCTTCCGGCAGCAGCACAAACCGCACCAGCGCCATCATGTCGAGGACAGCGATATTCTTTGAAAGCTTGAGGCGGTCAGCGCCTGCGACAGGCACGCCCAATTTGCGCAGCTCGCTGATGAGAGCGTCAAACAATATGCTGCGTGTCCGGAACAGGATGAGAATGTCGCCGGGCTCCACAGCTCTTCCAAGGGCCGCGATGTTTCGCCTGCCCAGCCAGGATTTGATGGTGAGCGCGATTTGCCGGGCCAGCAGGCGCTTCGGTGACTTCGCGGGCTCCCGGTCAACCGGAGCCTGCCAGGGCTCGGGCTCGGGCTCCTCCCCGGGGCGGATCAGGGGCCATAGTTCAAAAAGCCCCGGCGCGCTTTTTCGGTTGGACTCATGATGCAGGGCGCGCGGGATCACTCCATCAAGACCAATGCGCGCCCGGGTTCCCTCGGCGAAAACCCTGTCAACAATCGCCAGGACTTCCGCCGTCGAGCGGTAGGAAATCGTCAGGTCGACGTCGTGGAAGGCCTGGGCAGCAGCCAGGATCTGCGCGCGGAATTTCACCCGCGAGAGTTCGAAGGCGGCAGGATCAGCGCCTTGAAAACTGTAGATGGACTGCTTGTGGTCTCCCACCACAAAAAACGTGCGGCCGGATTTTTCCAGGGCGCCTTCGCCGGAGAAGAATTCCTCCGTCAGCGCGTTGACAATCTGCCATTGCGCCAGGCTGGTGTCCTGGGCCTCGTCCACCAATACATGCTGAAACCCCCGGTCAAGCTTGTAGAGCACCCATTGTGCCGCGCGCCTGTCGGTCAGGAGATCGCGTGTCCTGAGAATGAGATCCTCAAAATCATAGGCGCCGCGCCTTTGTTTTGCGATTTCGAATTGCGCGATGATTCTGTCCGCCAGCAGCAAAAGCGCAAGAGTTGCGTCAATGCGGATGAGACTGTCTTCCGCTTGAACAAGCGAAATCGCCCGGTCATATTCCGCTTGAAGCCAGTCCAAGAGCCACGGGTTGCTGTCCCGCAAGTCCTTTGTGGCGATTGAGGTGAGAAGTTTTGGCTCGTCAAACTTCGAGGTGTAGAAAATCTTGCGGTAGCTTAGCGCGGCGGCCTGCCCGTCTGCCGCACTTGCAAGGCTCAGCAACCGCGCGCCAGTGTCCTGGTCGCGCTTTCCGGAAGCCAAAAATTCGGCGGCAACGCGCTCGACCATGGCGCGGTCAAAATTCAAGAATTGCTGGCGGATAGTTTCAGCCGTCTGGCCGGGCTTGACGCCGAGTTGCTTTCGCATGTCGGTCTCGATGTTCTCGAGCGTCTTGTAATGGGCCAGCGAGTCCTGCAAATCCTGGCGTTTGGCGATGAGGCTGTCCAGCAGTTCATCGAAGGCATCGGTTTGCGCATGCCGCGCGATGGTTGCGAAAGCCTTGGCCAGCGGGCTGTTTTCGTCCCTTTGGGCGTCAAGCAAAACCATGTCGCGGGAATTGTTCAGGAGTTCCGCCGCCTGGCTTGCTTCAAGCACTTCAAATCCGGGCGCCACGCCGGCTTCAATGGGAAAAAGCTGCAAGATGCGCTCGCAGAAAGCGTGGATGGTTTGGATCTTGAAGCCGCCGGGAGTTTCGAGAGTTGCGGTAAACAGGCGGCGCGCCCGGCCGCGAAGCCTGTCATCGATCCTTTCGCAGCCGATGCTGGCAAGCTGCGAGGTCAGGTCAGGGTCATCAATGCCGATCCACTCGCTTAAGCGTTCATGCAGCCGGTTGGCCATTTCAGTGGCCGCAGCCTTGGTATAGGTGAGGCACAGGATGGTCGAGGGGTCCACACCTTCCAGCATGAGCCGAATGACCCGGTCGACCAGAACATGGGTTTTGCCCGACCCCGCATTGGCGCTGACCCAGGCGGAAGCCGCGGGATTGGACGCCCTTTTCTGTTCGGGCGTGGCGCTCATGAGCTCTCTCCCGAGAGAACCCATTCCCGGTAGCGCGACAGGTGGTCATAGGGCGCCACCTCGTCTTCATTCTGAACCGCGAAGCGCGGAATATAGGCTTGGCCCGCGTCCTGGTATTTTTCCAGCAGGCCAATGAGGTTTTCGAGATGGCGACGCGCCGTTTCGGCGACATTGATGTCAACGGGTTTCAACAGGCCGGGAGGCACGCCACCCGTAATCTTGATGTAGAGAAGTTCGCTGGCGTCATGCGGACCCAGTCCTTCAAACGCGCCATGCGAAAGCATCGCCGCCTGCAGGGTCAGTTGCGGAGAAAAACCCGCCTCGACTCTTTTGGCGCTTGGCGGTTCTCCGGTTTTGAAATCAATGATCCGTGCCGTTCCATCCGTCAGCAAATCAATCCGGTCAGCCCGCGCGCTCAGCATAAACTTTGCAGCGCCGGTTTGCAGTTCCAAAATGCCGCGCGTTTCCGCCAGAATCCTGCGGGTGCCGGTGCGCAGCGAAACCTCATTTTCAATGATCCAGGCGGCAAGCCGCGCAAACCTGTTCCACCAGAACCCCATGATTTCCGCATTGTCCTTGAAGGCCAGGAAATGCAGCCGCCCCAGATTGATCAGTTCATCCAGGGCTGCGGCAGGAAGAGTCAGCGGATATCTGCCAAAAAATTCGCCGATCACCGTGTGGAAAAGCGTTCCCCTCAGCGCCGCATCGGGCCGCGCCGAAATTTCGGCGAGCGGCTCCAGTCCCAGCACGGAGCTTGCATAGATGGCATAGGGGTCGCGAATGAGCGTTTCAATGCGTGTGACACTGAGGCGGCGGGGCCTGGCAAATACGGGAGGACGCGGCAGCGGCTTCGGCAAAGGCGAAATTGCAGGCGGCTCATCCAGCCGCCCCGCCCATGTCTGCCATGGCTCCGCCGCAAGCTTTGCCATATCCAGACCCGCCGCCTTGGCGATCGTCTGCAGGCGCAAGATCCACCGGGATGGAATTGCAGGTTCCATGCCGTCGCGCCGTGACCATGTGAGGAATACTTTCTGCGCGCCAAAGGCCTGGATGAAATCATGGGCCGACTGGCCGATCTGCCGCTCCGGCTGGTGCATGCCGAAAATATCGCGCATGGGCCGGTTGAGCCACGGTCCCGGCTGCGCCTGCCGCGGCCAATTGCCTTCATTCAGGCCGCCGAGAATGACAGTTTGCGGGGCCACCAGCCGGGCTTCCAAAAGGCCAAGGATCGAAAGCCGCGCTGTTTGGATATTGGCGTTTCGCAAGGGAATCGATTGCAGGTGGTGGCGTATGGTGATTGCCGCGCGGTTGAAATCGCAGGCGGGAAACCGCCGGGCCTCCTGTCGCAGCGTCTCTATCAACAGGCGCAGTGTTTCCGCCTCGACGCCCAGCCAGAATTCCGGCCCCGCAATGTTTTCAGCGACTGAGATGAGATTCTCCAGATGCAGGGAAAATGTGTTTAGAGCGGGCTGTGAGAGCGGCAACAGTATTTCTGCGATGTGTTGAAGGCCGGTTCTGGCGTTTTGCCAGTCACTGTCTTCCAGCCTTCGGACGGAAGGATGCGGGTGAGCATCTTCAGCACTGGTATTCGCGCACCGGTCAAACAACGCCACAAGCTGGCCAACGCCACCGCTCACCGGAAGCGAGCGAAACAGGGTGAGTTCGAGATGCATGGAAAAACGCCGAAATGCATCGCGCTCAAACCCAAATCTGGCGAGCGGATGGCCAAGCAGGGCAACCAGCGCTGGCGCCGAAAATTCATGCCTGACGGCATCCATCAGCAGCCCCATGAGCGAGGCGGCGCCGAAATGAATGAGCGGTTCACCGGCTGAATCATCAACGCTGATGTTCCAGCGCGCCAGCGCCGATTTGACCCGCCGGGCCAATCCCCGGTCAGGCGTCACCAGTGCGATTTCGCCCGTGGGCTTTTCAAGTTCACGCCGCATGACAAGCGCGATGATTGAAGCCTCGTCATTTTTGTCTTTGGCCTCGATGAGCGAGACACCGGCGAGACCGTCGCGCACCTGTGCCTGGCCATCGGCAAGGATCACCCGCCATTTGTCGGCGACATCCGAGGGCCGCATGAGTTCGCTGGCAAGCCAGCCCCGGCTGCCGGCACGCGCGCCCAGAACCGGAACGCCGCCGCGCTCCACATCCAGTTCATCGATCAACTGCTTCAGCGTGTACTGGGGATGCTGTGGCGTCACACTGTCCCAGCTCTCGGCATCCATCTGCTGGTCCAGCCCCGGCAAGATCACCGCGCCATGCGCAAGCCTGGAAATGGCCTTGAGCAACTCCCGCGTGGCATGGATTGTGCCTGTCGAACCTGCCGCAATGATCGGCCCGCGTGGCGGATGTTCACCCAGCCGGCTGGCTTCCAGCCGTAGCAGCCCTCCCCGGCGCTCCTTGGCCCCCATGATGTTTTCACGGACATAGAGAGCAGGCAGTCTTACGCGGATGAGGTCGAGGAGGCTGAGGATGGCTTCCCGGTGCACGGCGAGATCAACCTGATAGGCTTCGGGTATGCGCTCCAGGGAAATCTCCTCGGTTTCCAGGCTGTCGACAAGCTCTGCGAGGCTTGCGGCCAGCGACTGGGCTTGGCCGGGCGAGGCGGCGATTTCCTGCGCCAGAGCCAGATGCGGATTTTCCTGCGCCCATTCATCAACGAAAGACACCAGCGCAAACGCCCGCCCGATGGGCGGAATTTCCGGCGGCAATTGCAAATCCATTGGCTGGATTTCAAGCAGGTCCTCATCCACATCCCCAATGGGCCGGATGCTGGGCAGGAGCAACGCGGATTTTCCGCTGTCCGCCAGCAGCCTGAATTGCAGTTCCCGCGCCGCCCGCCGTGTGGGAACCAGGATGGTCCACGCCGCGAGGTCGCCAGCCATGGTGCCCTTGGAAAACGGAAACCCGGTCAGGATTGTTTTTGACAGGATATCCAGGAATGGCGCGTCGCACGGTATGGTGAATACGTTTGCGTGGCTTTTATGCATGGCCAAGGCGGAGGTTCCCAAATTAGACGTTTCCAGTCACGCCGTGTCTGTTTGTATCCTGACTGTACCAGCAGTTCGCCGGACCGTTAACCATAAGCGCATATTTTATCCAATTATTTCGGCCCTGGGCGCCGGCGGCCCCAAGCGAATGATTGACTGGAAATTTTGACTGTGCAGTATGGCGGCGGGACTAAAGACAGCCTTTAAGTGGAAGCGGTGCGCGGATATTCAGATGTTCGCGCATTCTCTGAATGCGACGCGGGGTATTCTTCGCGGAAAAGGACTTGGCCCAACCAATTTGAAAATTGAGTTGATTGAAAATTCTGTGCCCGCGTTGGGGGCGGCTGTCCTTTGCCAAATGAAGAATTGAATGATCTGCGGGTCTGCTTCAGCGGTTTTGCCATTTGCTTAAGGGATGCGGAAATCTGTCTGGTGGCGTTGCGTGGGAGTTGGGTATGCACATAGATGAGATCGTGGCCGTCTCGCCAGGAATTGACTCGCCTGCAGGCGAGTATGGTTGTTCCGGCTCTCCGGATATCCCGCCAGTCGGGGAAGCCGCGCAAACCGCGCGTGTGGCCGTCGTTGATTCACGCAATCTCCTGCGGGAATGCATCGTGCGTCACATCGCGGCATGCGGCGATTTTGTGGCGATGGGGTATGATTGCGTGGATGAGGTTTTCCATCCCGAAGGATCACATGATCATTCCATTGTCGTGCTGTGTTCAATCACTGAAACACGCAAGGCGGCTCTCGGCGAGCTGGCAAGGCTGCGAAACCGGAATTCATCTTGCCCCGTCGTGATCCTGACCGGCGTCAATGATCATGATTTGACCGCTGATTTTTTGCGCCATGGCGCCCGGGGCGTCATTCCCCTGGCGTTTCCGGCAGACAGCGTTGTTGAGGCATTGCGGTTTGTCCTTGCCGGGGGAACATTTGTTCCCTCTGAAAGCCTTCCCC
Organism: Rhodobiaceae bacterium; assembly: GCA_009885825.1. Taxonomy (GTDB): domain Bacteria; phylum Pseudomonadota; class Alphaproteobacteria; order Rhizobiales; family Aestuariivirgaceae; genus Aestuariivirga. Next base: position 26,062 of record VFJY01000065.1, read on the forward strand.
CAAAACCCTGGATCACCGCCCGGCACGCATTGCCGGGAAACTGCGCGTTGACCACAAGGGAAGAGCAGGTCGTGGCGCTTCTGCGGTCTGGCAAGCAAAACAAGCAGATTGCCCATGATATGGGCCTTGCAATCGGCACGGTGAAGGTTCACCTGCACAATATCATGAACAAACTGGGTGCCCGCAACCGGATACAAGTGTTGGCCTGCAGGGGCCTGATTGCTGGATCCAAGCAGACAGCTACCGGCCATCCACCCCCTGTGTCGGCTGACACGGGAGCCATCGCTGGCCTTGTTCGTTCAGCCACTGCTTAAGCAGATAATTGTCGCTGAAGCCGGTTCCGTTGCCGTTGAAGTTGTCGTTGTTTCCGTTGCCGTTGAAGCTTCCAGAATTTCCATTGCCATTGAAATTGCCGCCCCCCTGTCCGGGGCACAGGTCAGCCGGCGCCTTGTCAGGTGGGAGCGGCAGCAGGAAGCTTGTGCCAAGCAGGGCGGCAAAAACGACGCTTTTAGCGGTGATAGACATGGCTCCTGCTCCTCAAATTATAGAAATGTCATCAGGGATTGCCATTGAAATTTCCGTTGAAATTGCCAGCATTGTTGTTGCCGTTGAAGGACCCGCCGTTGAAGTTTCCATTTGAAAACCCCTTGTTGCCATTGCCGTTGAAACCGCCGGTGTTGCCGTTGCCATTGAAGGCGCCAACATTGTTGTTGCCGTTGCCTGGCCCCGTGTTGTCGTTACCGTTGAAAGCGCCGACATTCTGGTTGCCGCTTGATTTCATCTTGTTGTTCCGGCCATTGAAGGCTCCAAGATTTTGGTTTCCGCCGTTGAATGCGCCAATGTTTCCCTCGCCGGTGTTTTGATATCCAATGTTGTCTTGGTCGCCAAAGATCACCTCGCGGATTTTGTCGTCGAGCGCGTCAGCGAGGCTTGTTGTTGTCAAAAGGCCGAGCAGGGCCGCCGTGGTCAAAAAAAGTCTCATTTTAAACTCCTGGATGAAGATGTGGTTTGGGGCGCCTGGGCTGGCCACTGCGCAAGCCCAGGGCTCCTTCATTTTACTGTCATGGAACGGCTAGCAAAGGTACAGGCAAGAAGGCACGTTGCCGTTGCCGTTATCGTTTCCGTTATAGCTGCCATAATTCCAGTTGCCGTTGCCGTTGCCGTTGTAACTGCCATAGTTGCCATTGCCGTTGTAGTTGCCATTGTCATAGCCATGGTTCCAGTTGCCATTGTAGTTGCCGTTGCCGGAACCATAATTGGCGTTTCCATTGGCGTTTCCGTTGCCGGAACCCGTGTTGTAGTTGCCGTTGTAGTTGCCGTTGCCGGAGCCAATGTTGCCATTGCCATTGCCATTGCCATTGTAGGATCCGGCATTGGCATTGCCATTTCCATTGCCGTTGTAGCTGCCGACATTGCCGTTGCCATTGCCATTGCCGTTGTTGTTCCCGCCGGTGACTGTCGCCTGCGCGAACGTCGCCATGGCCGCCAACAAGGCCGACGCGATCAAAAGTTTCTTCATGATAGACCTCCTCAGTGCAAAGACGATCACTGCCGCTTGACTTATCTGGTGTCGCTGTTTCCAGAAGCTGCCCTATTCTTTGCCTTTTCAACAAACGCGACGATTGGCTTGTCGCATGGGGTAGGCGGCGCCCGCAATTCAGCCAATGGGCATATTGCGAAGGGCATATAACTATAGGTTTAACGCTACTTGGATTGTCAAAAGGGGATATCGAGCTTCACACTGCCGGAAGCGGTGAGGCCGCCTTCGGTGTCGTAGCCAAATTCGGCCACTGATCCAAGCTGCCACCCTGCATCGGCTGTGTAGCGGCTTTCAAAACCCGCGAAACCGCGGGCGCCGACCCCCGGCCCACCTGCCTCAAAGCTCAGGGTTTGGCCAAGCAAGACCGCGTCCACTGACTGGCTGTCCGTGAAATATCCCTCGGCGCCAAGGCGGAGCGCATGGGTGATGGTCCCGCCGGACAACTCGTAAGGCGCCGTGGAAGCGGCAAGTTGCGCCCGTACTTCAAGGGCGTCAACGCGGCGGCCATGGACATCCAGGTTGGCTGCCGACCCATGTTCCGCGTGGTTTTCGATAAAGAGGGCGGCATAGCGCAGGCGGACGCTAGGTGTCAGCGTCGCATCGCCCGCCAGGATATCCGTTCCCAAGGCAAGTGAGGGGTTGAACAGTGCGCCGAGATAGTTTGCCTCGGCATGTTCCAATCCACCAGCCGCAAGGTTGTTGGCAACGCGCCGGTCACTGTCAAGCTTCGCGATGCCCGCTGCGACCCCAAGGTCGAAGAATACCCCAGCTCTTGTGAAGCTGGCATAGCCGCCGGCGAAATAGCTCTGCATGTCGATGGCTTGTGAGTCCGTGGCTGTTTCCATTTTGCCAAAGGTCGCGCCGCCAAAGAATCCGGCGCGGGCGGAATAATGGACGGGCTGGTCAACGCCAATCATTGCGCCGCTGAACAGGCTGTCAAAGCCCACGCTGGGGCCGTCGTCTTTGGCATGGCGATAGCCGCCGATTGATTTGAGCCACGCCGAGTCGCCGGCGCCACGCCCTGCGCGGCTCCCGGCGAAGCGTTCGTCCAGCGCACCGGCGATTGCTCGCGTCACATCGGACAGCATCTCATCGTGGGCAGAAAATCCAGTTGGATCGACGACAGCAAGGAGATTGTCCGCCGTCGCCGCGTAGGGCGAGCCAAACGTGTGCAAGTCGGCAATATTTGGCAGATTGAATTGCAGCGCCGTGTTCATTCCGTTGGCGACGTTCACCGTTCCATTGGTGCCGGCAAAATTGATGGCGCCCTGGATCACGGAGCCGCTGCGCAGGTTAAGTATCACGCCGTCCGCGAGTGAGGAAACCCCGATGGCCTGGCTCGCGCCATCGAGAGGGACAGCTATTGAACCTGAATTTGTTATTGTGGCTCCATCGCCGTTGTCGCCAATGATCAGGCCGGAAGACGCAAGCCCGGTGGTTTCGATTATGCCAAGGTTTTCAAACAGGCCGTCGGCGCCATCCAGGATAACACCGGATGCGCCATCGCCCGATGCCAGGATTGATCCCCCATTTCGACTGCGGCTGCCCACCCCAGCGGCAATGAGTCCCGCAGCGCCATCTCCCCGTGTTTCCAGGGAACCCCGATTGGTGATGATGGCATCATCGCCAATTGATACAATGGAGTGGGCGCCGTCAGCGGTCGTCATGATGCTGCCGGAATTTTCAATCTCTGCAGCGAGGCCAGTGGACATAATCGCTGCCGCCTTGAACCCTTCCTGCAGAAGCGAGCCGCCCCACTGGTTTTCAAAGCGCTGGTTGTCATCTGCCATGGCGATAGCGTCAACACCATCAACCCGCGCCGTCAATGATCCACCGGATACAATCGTTCCAATGTCATTCGGATGCGCCACGATCAGATTGCCAATGAAAGCCTGGCCACTGTCGATGGTGAAACTTTGCGAAAAGACCTGGCCGGGAAAAAACAGGGCTGCCCCGGCGGCGGCTCCCCGAAGCGAAACTCCAAACTTACGCATACACACAACCATGCCCAGGCTATGCAACTTGCACAGCGTTACCCCGTCCCTTCAGGAATAATCACTTGCTCGGTTCCGGATGCTGTGATGCCAGTTGATCTCATCACGGCCCCACGATTGGAACGCCGGGATCACCACATCACGTGGCAGGTGACCTCTCAAGTAAATTCTAAAACGTCAGTAAAATTTTAGTTAAATTTTCAACAACGCACCGTCATAGCGTCATTTCAAAAACCACTTCCGGCTAGGCCGTCGCGAGTTCGGCTTCGGCAAGCCCAATCGCGCCGGGCGTTCCCACGTGCAGCCATTTGCCATGATGGGCGAGGCCGTGCAGCCGTTCGCCTGCGATGGACCGGTCCCACAATGCGTTCATCGAAAACTTGCCGTGAGGAGCGTCTTCAAGGAGACGGGGGTGCATGAGGTAACATCCAATATAGACAAGTGATGAGCCGCCGCGTTTTCGAACAATGCGTCCATCCTCTTTGACATCAAAGTCGCCATTGCCATCATAGCCAACTGTTTTCTCAATCGGACACAGCAGGAGCAGGCAATCCATGGTCGTGTCGTTCCAGGCAGCGCACAGGAGACTCAACGCTGGCACGCCTTCATCGATCCAGAAACTGTCACTGTTGAGAACGAAAAACGGCTGCTGGCCCAAATGGGGAAGGGCTTTTGCAACGCCGCCACCCGTATCGAGCAGCTCATTGCGTTCATCGGACAAGGTGATGGCGGGGTTGGTTTTGTCTTCAGACCACGCGACGATTTTCTCGGCCCGGTGGTGCATGTTGACAACAACATTGTTAATCCCCGCCGCCTGCAACTTGTCCATTCCATAATCGATTAAGGCTTTCCCGGAAACCTTGATCAGGGGCTTTGGCAAATGATCTGTCAGGGGCCGCATGCGCAAGCCCAGGCCTGCCGCGAGAACCATCGCGTGGGTTGGTTTCAGGCTCATTCGTCCGTCTTGTCCCAAAGCGCGGGAAAATGCCGCTCATACCACACCTTCAGCCGCGCCAGGTCCGGGTGCTCCAGGTTGCGCAAGAGATAGCGCGAAACCCGGGGCAGATGCTTGAGGTAAATATGCTTTCCGTCGCGCTTGGAAAGCCGCGCGAAGATGCCAAGAATTTTCGTGGCGCGCTGGGCGCCGAAAATGGCAAAGGCCCGTCTGAAGTCCTCGGTGTCAAATCCCGCTGTTGCCGACCGCAAGTCACAGTAATAGCCAAAGAGCTCATCGGCAAATTCAGATCCGACATCGACGCGCGCATCCTGCAGCAATGAAACAACATCATAGGCCGGATGGCCCATCAGGCAATCCTGCGTGTCAATGATGCCCACACGGCGAAGGCCAGATCGCTCCGGCATCCACAACAGGTTTGGCGAATGAAAATCTCGCAGTGTCCAAACCGGATTTTTCGTTGCAACCTGTGCCAAGGGCTCTCGCCAAAGAGCCAGAAAATCCGCGGCAACCTCCGGATCGGAGGTGTTGTTTTTGACAGAGGGCCAATACCACGAAAGCAGGAGGTCAATCTCTATCGCCAGAGCGTCGAAATCATATTCGGGCAAATGATAGGTCGCGCCGCCCCTCAGGGGAACAGAGCGCGGCCAAACCCTTCCGGCCATATCCGCGAGAACCTCTATTGCCGCCCGCATGGACTCGCGCATATCCTGGCCTGCGGCAGTCATTTTTCCAAACACGTTGCCGCCGAGAGACTCAATGAGCGCCAGGCCATTTCCAAGGTCCAGGTCGTGGATTTCAGCCGTGCTGTAGCCAAGGCCGAAGAGATAGTCGTTGATGGCGGCAACCGCGCCCATGCCTTCCGCCAGGTGGGCGATTGCGCTGTAGGTCCTGTTGTTTTTGACAATTGGCCCGTCGGGACGATGCGGCATATCCATCAGCAGCATGGATTTTGAATCAAGTGTCAAGTTCTCATAGCGGCGCGCAGACGCATCCCCCTCAAAAAAAGATCGCGCCCCGTTTCTGAAGGAAGAGGTTTTGATGAAGTCATTGATAAGGGCGTTTCGCTCGAGACAGGTGACCCAGCGCCCTTGCGCTTGCAGTTTCAGCAGGCGGTTTTGGCCAGTGCCGGAAAACGAAATTTCAAGACAGTCGATGCAGATCTTGCGTTCCAGGTTCTCGGGCCATTCAACCATGAGCACATTTCTGGCGACCAAGTCATCAAGCCCCAGTTCCTCGATTTCCGGGGCAGAGCGCAGGCGGTAAAGGTCGGCGTGAACCACGGGAACACGCGTATTGTCGTAGGCCTGGAGCAGGGAAAATGTCGGGCTTGGAATATCAAATTCCTGCTGGCCAATGGCAAGCGCCCGGATAAAGGCCCGGGCAAAAGTGGATTTCCCCGACCCCAGTTCGCCCGAAAGCAGGATGCATTGGCCCGCCCTCGCCCACAGGGAGAGCTCTGCTGCCAGGCCTTCGGTGGCGGCTGGCGAAGAGGATTTGAATTCAACACTCATTGCCGGAAAACTTAAGCAACACGCTTAGGCGAATTTTGGCCAATCACCAAATCATATTGAGTTTGCCGCACAGGCCCGGAAACGGGCAGGGTGCAGACCACAGTGGTTCCCTGGTTCGGCTTGGAAACAAGCGAGACATTGCCGCCATGCAATTCGGTGAAGCTTTTGACGATCGCAAGACCAAGCCCCGGCCCCCTGTGGCCGCCGGGGAGCGGTTTTGATTGAAATCTCTCGAACACCTTTTGCTGAAACTCCGGATCAATGCCGCGTCCGGTGTCCGCCACCCAGATCTGCACAAACGATCCCGAACGCCGCGCTCCCATGCGGATTTCCCCGCCGCGCGCCGAAAACCCGACGGCGTTGGAGAGGAGATTTGTCAGGATCTGTTCGATGCGTTGCGGATCGCCCACGATCTCAGGGGTGCCATCGGCAATTTCAACGTGGAGCGTCTGCTCTCGGTTGGCTACCACAGGCGACAGTTTTGCGGCAACCGACTGGAGTATGCCAGCAACATTTACATCCGCGAGCTTGAGCTCCATCGCCCCGGCATCGATTGCGGAAAGATCAATGATGGCATCAATGATGTCTTTGAGGTCCTCCGATGATTTCTTGATGTGCAGCACATATTCGCGCTGCTTTGGCTCCAATTCGCCGGCCAGCCCCAGGCCCAAAGTCTCCGCAAAGCCGAGAATGCTGGTGAGGGGTGTTCGAATTTCATATGAAACATTGCTGAGAAAGGAGTTTTTGAGGCGGTCCGCCGCCTCCAGGGCTTCCGTCCGGTCTCGCAAAGCCTTCTCCATCTTCGCCGGATCTGAAATATCCGAGAATGTCAGAAGCGTATTGCCATCAGGCAGGGGCACGGAACTGTACTGCAGAATGCGGTCACTGGCATTGAGGCGGCCACGCATGGCTTTGCGCTGTGATTCAAGTCCCGTCACCCCGAACTTGATTTCTTGCCAGGCCGCACCCGATCCTCTGGTTGCGACGGGGTCGTCTGCAAGTTGGTCGACATGGGGCTCCTTCAACAGGAATTCTGGATTGAAGCTCCAGAACCTGGAAAATGCCGGATTGAAAAGTTTCAACCGGCCATCGGAACCAAAGAGCGCGATTGCCTCGTCGAGGTTGTCCAGTGTCTCGCGCTGAACGCCGATGAGTTCATTGTAGCGGCTTTCGAGCTGCATTTCCTTCGTCACATTTTCATAGAGATAGGTGACGCCGCCAAACGGATGCTGCTCGCACACCACATGCAACGAGCGCCCGTCGGGCAGATACCACCAGCTTTCACGCATTTCGAGTGTTGTGTAGGACGAAAGCTGCCGTGCCCGCCAGTCGCGGTAGTTTGCCTGTTCAGGAATGCAGCGCAGCGAGCGAAGCCGGTCAAGAATTTCCCCGTCGGTTGGCCTGAGATCAAGCCACTGGCTATCCAGGGGCCAAAGCTGCGCGAAAGCCATGTTGTAGAACCGCAACCGTTGATCCGGCCCGAATATGGCAATTGCGGTCACCAGTTTGTTGAGGGTTGAGGCGTGCGCCTTGATGTGCCTGTCGAGTTCTTTTTCCGTTTCCTCAAGGGCTGATACATCGACGGCAAATCCGGCCATGCCATCCTGCAATCCGATTTCATGGATGTTGAGAGCCCGCATGGCGCCAGCGAACACCGCATGGGTCCGCCCAAGCAAACCGGCCTTGGGGTCAGCCCTCGTCGCATCAATGCGGTCAAGTGCGGCGACTTCGATATTGGACCTGAGAACGGCTTCGCTATCCGGCATTTCAACAGCCTTGACATAGGCCCGATTGACCCAGCTCAGCTTGCCATCCTTGTTGCGCAGCCAGATTGGCAGTGGCGCTGAATCAAGCACGGCGCTCAGGCGCTGCACCTGCATGCCAAGCTTGCGCGCGTCATAGTTGAGCTCGGTGATTTGCTGGCGCTCGCCCGAAAGCGGCCGGAACCGCAAAGTCGCCATGCCGCCGGCGGCGCGCCCATCCGCCTCGAGCAGCTCGTTGTATTTGGTCCTGACCCCGATGTTAAACGCTTTGCCGGCCTCGCGCAGGGTTCTGATGCCGGTTTCAATCATGCTGCTTGAATCGGGCTCAAGCCAGGCCGGGAAATCCAGAAGCTCGCCGACTTTTTCCGGCACCGTGGCGCTGCCATGCATGTTTCCGATAATGCGCTTGGGCACATCGGTTTTTCCGCGCCAGACAACCATGACATGGGCTTCCGCGGCAAAGGCCGACTCGGCTTCATTGAGCCGAAGTTCCAGCTCGGAAAGTCTTTGCCGCGCCCGGGATTCGCTGCGGCCCATTTTGCGCAAGGCGATGATTGCCCAAACGAAAACCGCCATGGCCCCGATTGTTAAGGTGCTTGCGAACGGTTCAATAAATGGGTCGGCGTCCGAAGCCGCACTGGCGGCGCTGCAGGATAAAAATATAGAAGAAACAAACGCCGCACCACGCACAGTTGCGTACTTCATGCTGCTTGCCCGCATTCCATCTCCGGTCAAAATACCAGATGTCGCCCGAATCACTGCGCACCCGTCCCAGCGATGGATATAGACTCAAATAGGCGGATCCGTGAACCTACTTCTGGCTGGCGCCTGGCGAACTAGTAGCGGTAGTATTCCGGCTTGAATGGCCCCTTTTGGGCAACGCCGATATAGGCGGCCTGATCATCGCTCAATGTTGTCAGCTTGACACCCAGTTTTTCCAGATGGAGACGGGCAACTTTTTCATCAAGATGCTTTGGCAGCACATAAACTTCATTCTTGTATTTGCCGGTCTTGGCATTGGTGAACAGCTCGATTTGCGCCAGGGTCTGATTGGTGAACGAGGCTGACATGACAAAGCTCGGATGACCGGTGGCGTTTCCAAGGTTGACGAGACGCCCTTGCGATAGAAGGACGATGCGGTTGCCTTTTGGAAAATGCACCAGATCAACCTGGGGCTTGATGTTGGTCCATTTGAAGTTCTTGAGTTCAGCCACCTGAATTTCATTGTCGAAATGGCCGATGTTGCAGACAATTGCCATGTCCTTCATCTGCTTCATATCGTCAATGGTGATGACATCCTTGTTGCCAGTGGCCGTTACAAAAATATCCGCGTCCGCCACAACATCAGAAAGCGTCTGAACCGAATAGCCATCCATGGCCGCCTGAAGCGCGCAGATCGGGTCAACTTCAGTCACCACAACGCGGGCGCCCGCACCCCGGAGCGACAGGGCTGAACCCTTGCCCACGTCACCATAGCCGAAAACGACCGCAACCTTGCCAGCCATCATCACATCCGTGCCACGGCGAATGGCGTCAACCAGTGATTCACGGCAGCCATATTTGTTGTCAAACTTGGACTTGGTGACACTGTCATTGACGTTGATGGCCGGGAACGGAAGCTCGCCCTTTTTCTGCAACTCATACAGGCGGTGCACGCCCGTTGTTGTTTCTTCTGAAACCCCAATGATCGCAGCACGGACTTTGGAAAACCAGCCGGGACTGGATTTCAGCCGCTTGGCAATCTCGGCATAGAGGCACTCTTCTTCCTCGCTCTTCGGGTAGGCGATGAGTTTGGGATCGGTTTCAGCCTTGGAGCCCAGCAGAATGTAAAGTGTGGCGTCCCCGCCATCATCAAGGATCATGTTGGTCGGCTGTCCATCGGGCCATTCAAAGATCTTTGCCGTATAATCCCAATATTCCTTCAGGCTTTCGCCCTTGAAAGCAAACACCGGAATGCCAGCCGCGGCAATTGCCGCTGCCGCATGATCCTGTGTTGAATAAATGTTGCAGGAAGCCCAGCGAATATCAGCCCCCAGCGCCTTGAGCGTTTCGATCAGAACCGCCGTCTGAATGGTCATGTGGAGCGAGCCCGATATGCGCGCTCCCTTTAAAGGCTGGGCCGCCGAATATTCGGCCCGGGTTGACATCAGGCCCGGCATTTCAACTTCTGCCATGTCAAGCTCCTTGCGGCCCCATTCGGCCAAAGAAATATCAGCAACATGGTAGTCATTAAATGCCGGCATGGGGAACTCCAAAATCTTGATTCAGCTATTATCACTGAGCCTATAGCAGGCTCATTCCCGTGTGGCAAGAATCATATAAGGATTTCTTTATATGTAGTTTCGAGCCTCGAGCGAAGTAATGCTGGGCACCCGCCCGTTGAGGGGATTGGCCGGATTCCAGGTCAGGTTTGTCTCGTAAAACCGGGTTGCCAGCGCGTCATACATGAGCAGCCGTCCCGCCAGGCTATCCCCAATTCCAAGGATTTCCTTGATCACTTCCATGGCCTGCATGGAGCCGATAATTCCCGGCAGGGCCCCAAGAATACCAACTTCCTCGCAAGCGGGGAATAAACCGCGCGCCGGCAGATCGCCAATAAAGCAGCGATAGCTTGGCCATGGTTCGCCGCTGGGTGATATTTCATGGGGCTTGAATGTTGAAATCTGTCCGTCAAATTGCCCCACAGCCGCCGATACCAAAGTCTTTTTGGCAAAGTAGCAAGCATCGCTGACCAGGAAGCGTGTCGAAAAATTATCGCATCCATCCGCCACAATATCATATTGCGTGATGACATCGAGTGCATTGGAAGCATCAAGGCGCAGGCTGTGTTCAATAATCCGGGGATGTGGATTAAGCGCCGTCAATGTCGCTTTGGCGCTTGCTGTCTTGAGGTCTCCAATGCGGGACGTGGTATGAACGATTTGCCGCTGGAGGTTGGAAAGGCTCACCACATCATGGTCACAAACCCCGATGGTGCCAACTCCTGCCGCTGCGAGATAGAGGAGAAGGGGCGCACCCAGTCCGCCAGCACCGATGACCAGAACTTTTGCGTTGATGAGCTTCGCCTGGCCCTGCCCACCCACTTCAGGCATCACGATGTGGCGGGCATAGCGCTCAATCTCTTCGGGCGGGCGGGTCATCAGCGCAGTCCTGACGAGCCAAACCCGGAGCCACCGCGCCCAGTTTCGGTGAGTGTCTGGGCTTCGGAAAGCATCGCCCGCACCACCGGCGCCATCACCATCTGGGCAATCCGGTCACCCCGTTTGATCACAAAGTCGGTTGCCCCGTGATTGATCAAGGGAACCTTGATCTCGCCCCGATAGTCGCTGTCAATGGTGCCCGGTGAATTCAAAACCGTGACGCCATATTTGACCGCAAGCCCGGAGCGCGGCCGCACCTGAATTTCAAAACCAGATGGAATAGCCACCGCAATTCCGGTGGGCATCAGAACGCGCTCGCTTGGCTTTAACATGGCGTTCTCCGCTGCCCGCAAATCCATGCCCGCAGCACCTTCAGTTTCATAGGCCGGGAGTGGCAGGTCTGCCCCATTTGCCAACCGCATGATTTGCAAGGCGGTCACGGTTGTCCCTTAACAAGGCTGGCAAGTCTGCCCATCAGGCGCTGGGCCACGTCGTGTTTTGAAAGCGGCCCCCAGTTGTCAACGCCAGAAGCCGTCACCAGGTGAACCGAATTCTGGTCGCCGCCAAATACATTTTTGTCCTTGCTCACATCATTGGCAACGATCAAATCACAGCCCTTCTTTGAAAGTTTATCCCGCGCGTTCTCGATGAGATTTTCCGTTTCCGCCGCAAACCCCACGACCAGTCCAGGCCGCTGCGAGCCACGCTTGGCGATAGTTTTCAAGATATCAGGATTTTCCACAAACTTCAGCGCAGGCACTCCCTTGCCGTCTTTCTTGATTTTTTGTGTGGCTTCATCTGCAACCCGCCAATCCGCAACTGCTGCCGCAAAAATGGCAATGTCGCAGGGCAATTCCCGTTCACAGGCGGCCAGCATGTCAACGGCACTTTGAACCGCAACCATGCGCACGCCGGCAGGAGCCGGAACCTCAACTGGACCAGATACCAGAGCAACGTCAGCGCCAAGTCTGGCAGCAGCTTCAGCGATTGCATAGCCTTGCTTGCCGGAGGAATGATTTGAAATGTAGCGAACCGGATCAATCGCTTCACGTGTGGGGCCAGCAGTAATCAAAACTTTCTTGCCAACCAGCGCACCGGTTTTTGATGTCAAAGCCGTTTCGATCGCCACCACAATTTCGGCGGGCTCTGCCATGCGCCCCGGGCCAAATTCACCGCATGCCATTTCCCCCTCATTGGGACCAATAACCAGCGCGCCATCCCGCTTGAGTTTTGCCAGATTTCTGGCGGTTGCCGCATGTGTCCACATGCGGACATTCATGGCAGGCGCAATGAGAACTTGCTTGTCAGTCGCAAGCAAGGTCGTCGACGCTAGATCATCAGCATGGCCATGCGCCATTTTTGCCATGAGGTCAGCCGTCGCCGGAGCCACCACCAGCAAATCCGCCGCGCGGGACAACTCAATATGGCCCATTTCAATTTCATCGGTGAGATTGAAAAGTTCGTCATGAACTTTTTCACCCGTGAGGCTGGCCACTGTCAGGGGGCTCACGAATTCCTTCGCTGCCCGTGTCATGATCACGCGAACCCGCACACCGGCGGTCTTGAGCAGCCGGATCAATTCAAGCGATTTATAAGCGGCAATGCCACCGCTGATGATGAGAAGTATGGTTTTATCCGCGAGCTTGGACATGGGGTGAGCCTAACAGATTTTCCAGCCAGGGTTAAAGCACGAGTTTCGCGGCAATGACGACAAGCGCCACCGCACACGTAATAATGGCATAACGCTGAAACCTGTTTGAATGGTTTTGCGCCTTGGTAAACGAATTCAACGTGTCCTGATCGAGCTTGACGCCACCGGATTGCACAATTTCATTAACCATATCGGGAAACATCAGGGCCAGTTTGCCCAGCGATGCAGCACCCTCCACAGCGCCTTCAATTTTGCCAATGGGGCCCAGCTTCCTCTCAATCCAGCTCCGAACCACTGGTTCCGCCGTGGCCCACATATTGAGGTCAGGGTTCAAGGTGCGCGCCACGCCTTCAACCACCACCATGGTTTTTTGCAGCATCAGCAATTGCGGCTGGGCCGCCATGTTGAATTGCCCGGTCACCTCGAAAAGCTGAGTCAGCAATCGCGCCATGGAAATCTCATGGGCAGTCAATCCAAATGTTGGTTCGCCAATGGCCCGCAAGGCTTGTGCAAAATCAGTGGGGTTCTGGTCGCGTGGCACATAACCCGCATCAAAATGAACCTGCGAAACGCGCATGTAGTCGCGTGTGATAAACCCGTAAAGAATTTCGGCCAGAAACAAGCGCTCCTTTTCATTCAGCCGGCCGGTGATGCCGAAATCAACGGCAACAAGCTTGCCTCTGGCATCGACGAAAAGATTGCCCTGATGCATGTCCGCGTGAAAAAAACCGTCGCGAATGGCATGCCGCAGAAAACTCTGGATCAATGTATCAGCCAGTGCCTTGAGGTCAAAGCCCTTTGCCCTCAATGCAGCGATGTCAGACAAGGGCGTTCCGTCAATCCATTCTGTTGTAAGAATCTGCCGCGAGGTCCGCGCCCAGTCGACTTTCGGCAATCGAAAATCCGATTCATTTTCGGTGTTCTGCGTCATCTCGGAAATCGCCGAGGCCTCCAGCCGCAAGTCCAGCTCGAGCTTCATGGAATGTTCAAGCATCTCAACGGCCGCAACGGGCCGCAGGCGCCGCGCCTCGCCAGAAAAAAATTCCATCAACCGCGCTGCAAATGCAAAACTCTTGAGATCATCAGCAAATCGTTTCTCAATGCCGGGCCGCAATATCTTGACGGCAGCGTCCTTGCCCTCCGTCGTGCGCGCCCTGTGCACCTGGGCAATCGATGCAGCCGCCACCGGTTCGCCAAATTCCGGGAATAGCTGTTCAACATCTTTTCCAAGATTGTTGTAAACAGCCGTGCGCGCTTCTGCCATGCTGAAGGGCGGCAATTTATCCTGCAGCGCCCGAAGTTCGAAAGCCCGCTTGACGCCGATAATATCTGGCCGCGTCGCCAGGAACTGGCCGAGCTTGATATAGCTTGGTCCCAACGAGGAGAGTGCAGCAATAATCTGGGACTGGGTATTTTCAGGAGGAACCGCCGCGCCAAATCTTGCAATCAGCAACCCCGTTCTGGCAAACCACGGCAGCTCGGCAACCTGGGTGGCTTGCATGAAAAAATTATATCGCGCCAGCGTCTGTCCAGCTCGCAACAGCCGCCAGGTATTTTTGAGCGTTGAAAACATTAAATGCGCCAACCCGAATGGATGGCAACAATGCCGCCGGAGAGATTGCGAAAGCTAGTGCGCGCAAACCCTGCGGCATCCAGCATGGATTTGAACTGCTCCTGCTTTGGAAAGGTGCGGATGCTTTCGACGAGATAGCGGTAGGGTTGCCCGTCGCCGGTGACTGCCTTGCCGACGGCTGGAATGACAGTGAAGGAAAACGCGTCGTAGGTTTTTTGCAAAATTTCTGCGTCCACATGGGAAAATTCCAGGCACAGAAACCGCCCGCCCGGTCTCAAGACCCGGTAGGCCTCAGCCAGCGCCCTGTCGATATGGGTCACATTGCGAATGCCGAAGGCGATTGTATAGGCGTCAAAACTCTTGTCAGGGAAAGCCAGGCTCTCGGCATTGCCGACGGTAAAGTCGCAGCGCTGCGCCAGTTCCTCCCGCAGCGCCCGGGCTTGCCCCTCGCCCACCATCTCCGGTGAAATATCGGCGATTGTCACACGGGTGCCAGCGCCCCCTGCGCGCGCGATCCGGAAGGCGATGTCGCCCGTGCCGCCAGCCACATCCAGCACATGGAACGCCCTTGAGCTTCGCGGCGGATTGAGAAGTGTCACGAAATCATCCTTCCACAGCCGGTGCAGGCCGCCGGACATCAGGTCGTTCATCTGGTCATAGCGCGCGGCGGCCTTGGAAAAGACCTCGTTCACCAGCCCCTGCTTGTCCGCCTCGCGGACGTTGCGAAAGCCAAAAGCCACATCTTTTTCAACAGGTTCAGCCATGATGGCCGACTTTAAACCAAACCCCTTAAAACTTCTATTGCCACTCTGGCCACACCAACCCTATGAAGTGTGCGCCATGCCGGAGCTGCCAGAAGTTGAAACCGTTATGCGGGGGTTGTCGCCCGTGCTCATGGGTCGGCGAATTGCCAAGGCCGAAGTTCGAAGATCGGGCCTGCGCTTTCCCTTTCCCGCGGATTTTGCGGCGCGGTTGCAAAACCGGCAATTCACCGGTCTCCGTCGCCGCGCCAAATATATCCTGGCGACCCTTGATGATGGCAACTGCCTTCTCATCCACCTCGGCATGACGGGAAGGTTCACCGTAATGAACAAATCCGCAGTTCCCAATTCTTTGGGTGAGTTCTATTACCATTCCGCCGAAACAGGGTCCGGCGCCCATGACCATCTGGTGCTCACCCTCGACACTGGAACCCAGGTTGTTTACACCGACCCGCGCCGCTTCGGCATCATGGACCTGTTCCATGAGTCAGAAAGCCAAACCCACAAGTTGCTGAAGGATATAGGCGTTGAACCCCTTGGCAATGAATTCAATGGGGCCTATCTGGCAAAGCATTTCAAAGGGAAATCAGCGCCCCTCAAAGCGGCTTTGCTGGATCAGCAGATCATTGCGGGCCTCGGCAATATCTATGTGAGCGAAGTCCTGCACCGCGCGGGCCTTTCGCCCAAACGCGCCGCCAAAACCCTGGCCGGCAAGCGGGCTCAAGATATCCGGCTGGACCACATTGCCCGCCATGTGCGGGAAGTTCTGGGCGAGGCAATTCTCGCTGGTGGCTCCACCTTGCGGGATTTTGCCGGCGCTGACGGCAATGAGGGAGCCTTCCAGCAAAGGTTTGCCGTCTATGACCGCGCAAATGAAAATTGTGAGAAGACCGATTGCCACGGTGTCATCCGCCGGATCGTGCAATCCGGCCGGTCGACCTTTTATTGCCCGAAATGCCAGAAGTAGAAAATCAGACGGGCCTGACTTCACTCACTTCCGGCACAAAATGGCGCAGCAAATTCTCAATGCCATGCTTGAGGGTGGCTGTGGAACTCGGGCATCCCGCGCAGGAGCCCTTCATGTTGAGATAGACCACGCCTTCCTTGAAACCATGGAAAGTGATGTCGCCGCCGTCCTGGGCCACCGCGGGGCGGACCCGGGTCTCCAGCAATTCCTTGATGGTGCCAACAATGGCCGTGTCAGCCTCGTCAAAAAACTCGCCGCTGTCTGGCGGGCTTTCAGTCTTTTCGCCCATCAGCATCGGGATGTTTGAAAGATAATGGTCCATGATGTGGCCGAGAATGGCGGGCTTCAAATGCTGCCATTCGCCGTGGGATTTGGTCACCGTGATGAAATCCTGCCCCAGAAATATCCCGGAAACGCCCGAAACTGTGAACAATTGCTGGGCCAGCGAACATTCGGCGGCCTGGTCGGCGGCGCGGTATTCCCGCGTTGAACCCGGCAGCACGGGCTTTCCCGGAATGAACTTGAGGGTGGCAGGGTTGGGTGTGGCTTCGGTCTGAATGAACATGATTTATCCTCTGGCCACTATATAGGCGCAGTCTGGAATCATTTCAAACTTTGACTTGCGCGCAGTATCGGATTCTGCAATCTGAAGTAGAATTTAATCCTATGACCTCTGGAGGCGCCCTGGGCCGGAATCAACCCCTCCCTAGCCCGCCACGCCCGGAACACGCTGTAGGGGGTCCTGAATGCGTTTAAAAGCCTAGTGATGGTGTATAATCCCAAATATTTCGTCCCCGCTAGAAAACCACAAATCCGGCGATTTTCCTCACCTCCCGCATAATCGGCCTTGCAATGGCCCGGGCGCGCCTCGAACCGTCCGCCAGAATCCCTTCAACATGGCCGGGATCCGCCTGCAATCGCTTGGTTTCCTGGCCAATGGGGCCAAGCCTGGCAACCGCAAGTTCAGCCAGCGCATCCTTCAGTTTGGAAAACTGCCCCCCGCCGAACTGGGCCAAAACCTGGTCCACCGAACTCCCGGCCAGCGCCGCGTAAATCCCCGTCAGGTTATCAGCCTCCGGCCGCCCCTTGAGGCCAGCGCTTTCCGATGGCAGGCTATCCGCATCCGTCTTGGCCTTGCGGATTTTCCGGGCAATGGTGTCGGCGTCATCGGTCAAATTAAGCCGCGACAGGTCGGAAGGGTCCGACTTCGACATTTTCTTGGTTCCGTCCCGGAGCGACATCACCCGTGTGGCAGGCCCCATGATAAACGGCTCCGGCTGCGGGAAGAAATCACCCTCATGGCCTGCCTCGCGAATGGCGTCGGCGAAATCCAGATTGAATTTCCCCGCGATGTCCCGCGCCAGTTCCAGATGCTGTTTCTGGTCCTCGCCGACCGGCACATGGGTTGCCTTGTAAGCCAGGATGTCGGCCGCCATCAGATTGGGATAAACATAGAGCCCGACGGAAGCCTGTTCCTTGTCCTTGCCGGCCTTTTCCTTGAACTGGGTCATCCGGTTCAGCCAGCCCATGCGCGCCACGCAATTGAATATCCAGGCAAGCTCCGCGTGCTCGGGAACCTGGCTCTGGTTGAAAATAATGGAGCGCGAGGGATCGAGCCCGCAGGCCAGATAGGCGGCGGTGACGTCAAGGATGGCCTTGCGCAGCTCTTTCGGGTCCTGCCAGACAGTGATGGCGTGCATGTCGACCACGCAATAAATGCACTCGTGGGTTTCCTGCAATTTGATCCAGTTCAGCATGGCGCCCAGATAATTGCCGAGGTGCAAATTGCCCGTCGGCTGCATGCCGGAAAAAACCCGGGGAGTGAATGAAGACATCTGGTGATCCCTGCCGATTGGAAAAACGCCTTATGCCCGCAATTTCAAGGCTTGAAAAGACTCAGCGTTTGAAGGCGGCGCGAAACTCCGAAAGCCTCAGGGCTCCGGTGAAATGCCCCATGGCGAAATAGCTCGCAATCCCGCCGCCCACCAGAACCAGAAGCCCCCACAGCGAGCTGAGGAAAGACGCATCGCCGATGAAGTTGCCGTTCAGGTAGAACACGCCAATAAGCAGCAGGCCGCCCATGGCCAGCGCCGATAGAATCATCGGCGGCAATCTCTTCTTGACGCGGTCGTCGACCCTGTAGTGCCCCCGAGCCGCGAGCGCCATCGCCAGCATGATGGCATTGGCCCAGGCGGCGATCGAGGTTGCGATCGCGATCCCCACATGCCCATACCACCGCGACAAGAGCAAGCTCGCCGCGATATTGATGGCAACCGAGATGAGGGCGAAGCGCATGGGCGTTTTGGTGTCCTCGCGCGCGTAAAAGCCCGGTTGAAAAACCTTGGTCATGGCGAAAGCCGGAAGCCCGATGGCGAATGCCAGAACGGCGGGCGCCACCGCCAATGTGTCGGCGTTGGTGAACGCCCCATGCTCGAAAACCGTGCGCAAGATTGGAATGGGAATGGCCATCAGGGCGACCGCCGATGGAATGGTGAGAAAGAGCGAAAGCTCAAGCGCCCGGTTCTGGCTGTTCATGGCGGCGGCGTCATCGCCCGCCCGAAGCTTGCGCGACAGGTCCGGAAGCAGCACCACGCCAATCGCCACGCCAATCACGCCGAGCGGCAATTGGTAAAGCCTGTCCGCGTAATAGAGATAGGCCACGGCCCGGTCGATGCTGGTGGCGATGATCGTCGCGATCAACAGGTTGATCTGCATGATGCCGCCCGAAATGATTCCGGGAACAGACAGCGTCAGAACCCGTTTTACGTCGGCTGAAAATCGCGGCATCCTGGGAACAAGCGGCATGCCCGCCCGCCTGCAGGCGATCGCCAAAAGCGCAAATTGCGCAACACCCGCGATCGAAACACCCCAGGCGAAAATATAGCCCGTGGCCGGCGTATTGCCGGTCTGGAAAACCCAGGCCGCGATGTTGGAGGAGATCATCACGATGTTGAGCAGAATGGGGGCCGCCGCCGCCGCCGTGAACCGGTTGAGGCTGTTGAGCACGCCGGATTGCAGGGCGGTGAGCGACATGAAGAGCAGATAGGGAAAACAGATCCGCGTGAGGTCGACGGCCAGCTGAAACTTGTCAGCGTCGCCTGAAAACCCCGGCGCTATGACGATCATCAGCCACGGCATGGCGATCATCGCAGTGGCGGAAAACAGCAGCAGCCACGCCAGCAGCGCCGAAAAGATTTCACTTGCGAAGGCGTGCGCGGAGCTGTGGCCTTCGCCCTCGATGCGCCGCGCGAACTGCGGCACGAAGGCGGCGTTGAAAGCGCCTTCGGCGAACAGGGCGCGAAACAGGTTGGGAAACCGCTGGGCCACAAAAAACGCTTCCGCGATGGGGCCGGTTCCCAAGGTGAACGCCACAAGCTGGTCCCTGAGGAAGCCCAGCAGGCGGCTGGCCATGGTCAATCCGCCAACCGTTGCCGCCGATTTCAGAAGCGACATGCTATTTGTTCCCCTCAGGCGCCGGTTCCAGGACTTTCATCAGTTCCTTTTCAATCTGCTGGTGCCGGGCCGGGCTCACAATCTTGCCGCCCGTCAGATCGGTCACATAAAATACGTCTATTGCTTTCTCGCCAAAGGTGGTGACATGGGCCGAAGCGATATTGAGGCTCAAGTGAAACAGGCTGTCCGTCAAATGATAGAGCAGGCCGATGCGGTCCAGCCCGTTGATTTCAATGACGGTGAAGCGGTTGGAGGATTGGTTGTCGATGATGACGCGTGGCGTCACCGAAAACGCCTTGATGCGCGGGCGGTTCTGGCCGGCGCTGGCCACCGCGTCCCTGAGCCGCAACTGGCCATGCAGCGATTTTTGGATGATTTCGGCCACCCGCTCGGCGCGGCGCTGCTCGTCGTCCTCGGTTGAAAATTCCCGCTGGATGAGAATGGTGTCAAGCGCCATGCCATCGGTTGTGGTGAAGATCTGCGCGCCAACGATATTGGCGCTGGCCGCGGCGCAGGCGCCCGTGATCAGCGCCAGCAACCGCGGATGGTCCGGCGCATAGATCGTAAGCTCGGTGATGGCGGTGAATTCATCCGTGTGGATTTTGGTCAGGACCGAGCGCGGCTCGGCGCTCTCAATCAGCGCCTGATGGGTTATTTGCTTCTGCAAATTCACATTCAGCCAATAGGCATCATAGTGCCTTGAGGTTGCTGTCTTGACCTGCTCTTCGGACCACTGGGGAAAATGCGACAGAAAAAGATTCTGCGATTCTGTCACCCGAATCTTCCGCGAGCTTCCCGTGTGCCCGCCGGTGAGCACGGGTTCAGCTTCCGAGTACAGGTTCCGCAGCAACTGGCCCTTCCAGCCATTCCACACGCCGGGGCCAACGGCGCGAATATCAACGACCGTCAGGATCAGCAGCAGCTTCAGCCGCTCCGGGCTTTGCACGATCGCCGTGAAATCCAGGATCGTCTTGAAGTCATTGATATCGCGCATCTGCGCCGTTTCGCTCATCAGCAGATGGTGGCGGACGAGCCAGGCCGTCGTCTCTGTTTCTTCCGGCGTCAGCCCCAGCCGCGGGCCCAGCGACCTGGCGATGCGTTCGCCCGCGATGGAATGTTCCTCCGTCCGGCCTTTGGCGATATCATGCAGCAGCGCTGCCAAATAAAGCGGCCGCCGGCTCTTGAGGGTTGGAAATATTCCGGCGGCCAGAGGATGTTCTTCCGAGAGACTGCCTTTTTCAATCGCGGCCAGCGCCCCCACCGCCCGGATGAGATGCTCGTCGACCGTGTAGTGGTGATACATGTTGAACTGCATCATCGCCACGATGCGGCCGAACTCCGGAATGAACCGGCCCAGCACGCCGGCTTCATTCATCATGCGCAGAAGTGTTTCGGCGGTTTCACTGTTGGTCAGCATGTCAAGAAACAAGCCGTTGGCTTCCGGGTTGCCGCACACCGCCTTGTCGATCAGGGGCAGCGACTGGCGCACGGCCTTGAGCGCATCGGGGTGAATTTCGGCCCCATGGGCGCTGGCGACTGAAAACAGGCGGACGAGATTGACGGGGTCATCATCAAAGGCCCGAGGGTTTGCCAGGGCGATGCGGCCGCTTTCAAAACGGAAGTTCCGGTTCTCCAAGCCTTTCCCGGCCGCGCGCGACTTGAGCCTCCCCATCATGCGGCTCAGCATCGGCACATCCTTGACCTGCCGCGCCTCAAGGCTGGCGCAAAAGATGCGGGTCAAATCCCCCACTTCCTTGGCGATCAGGAAATAATGCTTCATGAAGCGTTCGACATTTTTGAGGCCTGCGTGCGACTGATAGCCCAACCTCGCAGCCAGCTCTGACTGGCGATCGAAACTCAAGCGGTCCTCGCCGCGTCCGGAAACGAAATGCAACTGGCAGCGCACCGCCCAGAGGAAATTCTCGCATTTCTGAAACCGCGCCAGTTCTTCCGCCGTGAAAGCGCCCTTTTCGGCAAGCTCATCGGGAGAGTTGGCGTCGTGAATAAACTTGGCGATCCAGAACAGCGTGTGAAGATCGCGAAGCCCTCCCTTGCCATCCTTCAAATCGGGCTCAACCATATAACGGCTCTCGCCGCTCTTGGCCAGCCGGGCATCCCTTTCCGCCAATT
This sequence comes from Rhodobiaceae bacterium, assembly GCA_009885825.1. Classification (GTDB taxonomy): domain Bacteria; phylum Pseudomonadota; class Alphaproteobacteria; order Rhizobiales; family Aestuariivirgaceae; genus Aestuariivirga. The sequence goes on from VFJY01000065.1 coordinate 47,503, forward strand.
TGTCAGCCACAAATTTCCGCGCCCCCGCCTGCACAATGTCGCGGCGGAAGGCCTGCTGCATCTGATCGCTCAGCGCCCGGTTGCCGCAAATAAGCCGCGCCTCCAGGATAGAAGTCAGAATGGTGTTGTCGGTCTTGGCCAGCCGGATGCATTCCTCGGTGCTGCGGGTGGCATGCCCAACCTTCAGCCGCAAGTCCCACAGGGTGTAGAGGATGAATTCGATGATCCGGCCCGTTCGCTCATCCTGTTTTCCGCGCAGCAGAAACAGCAGGTCGATGTCCGATCCCGGCGCCAGCGTGCCGCGGCCATAGCCGCCGGTTGCGATAATGGCCAATTCCTGCGCCACGCCTGCATGGATTTTGCCGTGCAAAAATTCATAGAGTGTATGGATGATTTCATCCTGGATATAGGAAAGGTGCTTGGCGCATTGGGTTCCCTTGCCATCGCTCAGCAGGCGCCGCTCCGCTTCGGTTCTGCCCGTGTTCAAATATTCCTTCAGAATGCCAACCAGCGTCGGGCGCAGCTTCACGAGGTCAGAGCCTGAAGCGGCAAAGCTTTCACTGAAGGCCGCTTGCAAAGTGGCCACATCAATCAGCCTTTCGGGGTGGGAAATGGACCTGGCCTTCATCCCCTGACCTGCAGCTTGGCCTTAAGCGCATAGAGAAACGCCAGCGCATCGCGCGGTGTCAATTCATCGGGTGCAACACCCGCCAGCATCGTTTCAATCTCGCTGGGCCCCGGTTGGCGACTGGCTTCGTGATGCGGCCGCGCTGCAGAAAACAGCGGCAGATCGTCAATCAGCGTTTCCCGCTTGATGGCGCGGTCGCTCTTTTCGAGCTGGGCCAATATGGTGGAGGCCCGCTGGGTGACGCTTTGCGGCAACCCGGCGAGTTTGGCCACCTGAACGCCATAGGAACGGTCTGCCACACCGGCCACAACTTCATGCAGGAATATCACATCCCCATGCCATTCGCGCACCTTCACCGTGGCGTTTGAAAGGCCTGCGAGCTTGGAAGCAAGCGCCGTCAACTCATGATAATGCGTGGCGAACAAGGCCCGGCACTGATTGACCTCATGCAGGTGCTCGACCGTGGCCCAGGCAATGGAAAGCCCGTCGAAAGTTGCCGTTCCGCGCCCGATCTCATCCAGAATGACCAGCGAATGCCGCGTGGCCTGATTGAGAATGGCTGCTGTCTCAACCATCTCGACCATGAATGTCGAGCGCCCCCGCGCCAGGTCATCGGCAGCGCCCACCCGGCTGAACAGCCGGTCAACAACCCCGATGTGGGCGGAGGTTGCCGGAACATAGGAACCCATCTGGGCCATAATGACGATCAGCGCATTCTGCCGGAGGTAGGTGGATTTGCCCGCCATGTTTGGCCCCGTCAAAAGCCAGAGCCTGCGGGCATCCGCCGAAAGATCGCAATCATTGGCGATGAACGGGCTTTCCGCCTTTTTCTGCAGGACTTGCTCGGCGACCGGATGGCGCCCTCCCGCTATTTTGAACGCGCGGGAATTGTCAATCCGGGGCCGCGCGTATCTCTGCCGCGACGCCAGCTCGCTCAAGGCGGAAGCCACATCAATGGCGGCGAGCGCTGCCGCGATTTTCGAAATCGCCTCTTTGGCGCCCGCGACACCCGCCGCAAACTCATTGAATATTTCCAGCTCAATGGCCAGCGCCCGTTCCGCCGCTGAGGCGATGCGCTGCTCAAGCTGTGAGAGTTCGACGGTTGTGAACCGCATGGCGTTGGCGACCGTCTGGCGATGGATGAATTCACCCATGAATTTTTCGCCTTGCAGGCTGGCGGCGTTCTGCGCCGCAACCTCGATGAAATAGCCAATCATGTTGTTGTGGCGGATTTTCAGATTCTTGACCGCTGTTTTTTCCGCGTATTGGGTTTGCAGGTCAGCGATGATCCGCCGCGTGTCGTCCCGCAGAAGCCGCGCGCTGTCCAATTCCGCATGAAAGTCTTTCCGGATGAAATTTCCGTCCCGCGCCAGCAGCGGAAGCTCATCGGCGAGGCCCTGCGTCAGGCGGTGAACAACCTGATGCGGAATGTCCTTGATGAGTGTTTTGGCAGCCGCGAGATTTGCCGGCAATTGATCCACATCGCGGTCAGCGTTCAGCATCCCGCCTATTTCATCGGCGCAATTCAACCCGTCGCGAATGGCCGCCAGATCGCGCGGACCGCCCCTTCCCAGCGACAAGCGGCCGAGCGCCCGCTCAAGATCAGGCATGGCCTTGAGTCTTTTCCTGGCGTTTTCCCGGAGGTCTGGGGCGTTTCCAAAAAAACCAATCTCGTCCAGCCGCGCTTCGATGGCCGGAACCTGATCCAGCGGCTGTCCCAGCCGGCTGGCCAGCAGCCTGGCGCCTGCGGCAGTCACCGTCAGGTCAATGACGGAAAGCAGGCTGCCGTCTTTTTCGCCCGAGAGCTTGCGTGTCAGCTCAAGATTGGCCCGCGTTGCCGCGTCAATCAAAAGGCCGGTCCGCCCGTCCAGCTTTGTGGGCTGGCGAAGATAAGGCGCGTTTCCAACCTGGGTCAGAAGGATGTAATCGAGAAGTCCGCCTAAGCTCGCGATCTCGGCCCGTGAAAAATTTCCAAACGCATCCACCGCCGCCACGCCAAAATGTTTATTCAGCCGCCGCTCAGCGGAAGCGCTGTCAAAGCGCGAGTTGGAAAGGCCGGTGATCGCGGCGCCTGTTGACTCGAGCATCCCGTTGACCGCGCCGTCGCCCCGCAGGCTTTCGGCCACGATGATCTCACTGGGCTCCAGCCGCGCCAGCTCGGCGGGCAAGCGCTTGGCATCCGTCAACACAACGGAAAACTCGCCCGAAGAAATATCAGCCCAGGCGAGCGCCATTTCCTGGTCGCCCCTGATGGCAGCCAGCGCCGCCACATAATTATTGGCCCGCGATTCAAGCAGGGTGTCTTCGGTGAGTGTTCCCGGTGTGACCAGGCGCACCACGCTGCGGCGAACCACAGACTTGCTGCCCCGCTTCTTTGCTTCCGCCGGATCCTCCATCTGCTCGCAAACCGCGACCCGGTGCTCCAGCCTGATGAGTTTCTGCAAATATTGATCAGCCGCGTGAACGGGAACGCCGCACATGGCGATGTCAGCGCCCAGGTGCTTTCCCCGCTTGGTGAGCGCGATTCCCAGGGCGCGCGAGGCAGTTTCCGCGTCCTCAAAGAACAGCTCGTAAAAATCTCCCATGCGGTAGAACAGCAGATAACCCGGATAGGCCGCCTTGATTTCAAGGAATTGCGCCATCATGGGCGTGGGCGCGTTTTCCTGGGGAGCTGTCGTCATGTCGTTCATGGCCCGTCTATATCAGATATCGCCGCGAATCCGACATACCCCCTGTCATGAATTTAGAGGCTTGAGGATTGTAGGCTGCGCCCCTAGTCTAACCCGCTACAAACAGGTCCAGAACAGGTGGTTGATGTCCAACGATATGAAGATCAGCAAACGGCCATCGATTACCGATGAAGAAGCGCTCGAGTTTCACAGCCGCGGCAAGCCCGGAAAGCTGGAAATCAATCCGACCAAGCCCATGGCAACGCAGCGCGATTTGTCATTGGCTTATAGCCCCGGCGTGGCCGTGCCCGTGCGGGCCATCGCTGATAATCCGGATGCAGCCTATGACTATACTGCCAAGGGAAACCTCGTGGCGGTCATCACCAATGGCACGGCTATTTTGGGCCTGGGCGATCTTGGTGCGTTGGCTTCAAAGCCGGTGATGGAGGGGAAAGCCGTTCTCTTCAAGCGCTTTGCCGATGTCGACTCCATTGATCTGGAAGTCGACACCAGGGACGTTGACGAATTTATCGGCGCCGTGCGCTATCTTGGACCCTCGTTTGGCGGCATCAATCTTGAGGACATCAAGGCGCCCGAATGCTTTATGATTGAGCAGCGGTTGCGCGAACTCATGGATATTCCGGTTTTTCATGATGATCAGCACGGCACGGCGATTATCGCGACCGCCGGCCTCATCAATGCTCTCCATATTACCAAGCGCGACATCAAGAATTTCAAGCTGGTTTGCAATGGGGCTGGTGCCGCGGCGATTGCCTGCGTTGAACTGATAAAATCCATGGGTGTGCCAGCCGAAAACATCATTCTCGCTGATTCCAAGGGCGTGGTTTACCAGGGCCGCACCGAAGGCATGAACCAGTGGAAATCCGCCCATGCGACGCCCACCAAGGCCCGCAGCCTGGCGGACGCCATGGCAGGTGCGGATGTTTTCTTTGGCCTGTCCGTTGCCGGCGCCTTGACGCCCGCCATGGTGAAAAGCATGGCGAAGAACCCGATTATTTTTGCCATGGCAAATCCCGATCCGGAAATCCTGCCGGAGGAAGTTTCAAAAATAAGGTCAGACGCCATCATGGCCACGGGCCGCTCGGACTATCCCAACCAGGTGAACAACGTCCTGGGCTTTCCCTATATCTTCAGGGGTGCCCTGGATGTTCGCGCCCGCACCATCAATGAGGAAATGAAGATCGCGGCGGCCCATGCGCTGGCCAGCCTTGCCCGCGAGGATGTGCCCGATGAAGTGGCCGCCGCCTATCACGGCTCGCGCCTGACATTTGGCCCGGAATATCTGATCCCTGTGCCGTTTGATCCCCGCCTGATTTCAACCATTCCGGTGGCGGTCGCAAAAGCCGCCATGGAAAGCGGCGTGGCACGCAAGCATCTGGCGGACTTGACCGAATACGCGGCCCAGCTGTCCGCCCGGCTCGATCCAATAGCTGGAACACTGCAGGCGGTTTTTGATCAGGTGAGATCCAAGCCCAAGCGCGTCGTCTTTGCCGAGGGCGAGGAAGACCGCATGATCCGCGCCGCCAACAGTTTTGCCCATGCGGGCCTTGGCAAGGCCATTCTCATTGGCCGGGAAACCGAGATCGCCAACACCCTCAAAGCCAGTGGCCTGGAGCTTCACGAAGACGTTGAAATTCTCAATGCCCGCATAACCGATCGCAACGTCGATTATGCCAATTACCTCTATGAGCGCCTGCAGCGCATCGGTTTTTTGTTTCGCGACTGCCAGCGCTTTGTCAATCAGGACCGCAACGTCTTCGCCGCCTGCATGGTGGCCTTGGGCGACGCCGATGCGCTGGTGACCGGTCTCACGCGCAATTTCTCGGTGGCTCTCGATAACGTGCGCCGCGCCATTGATAACCGTCCCGGTCACAGGCCCATAGGCGTGTCCATGGCGCTGGTGCGCGGCCGCACGGTGTTCATTGCCGATACGTCAATCCATGAACTGCCAACAGCCGATGAACTGGCCGACATCGCCCAGGAAGCCGCAGGCGTGGCGCGCCGCTTTGGCTACGAGCCGCGAGTCGCTTTCCTGTCCTATTCCACCTTTGGCTACCCAAGGGGCGAGCGTGCCGAATATGTGAGAAACGCCGTTGCCATACTCGACAGGCGAAATGTTGATTTCGAGTATGATGGGGAAATGGCAGCCGATGTCGCCCTTTCGAGAGACGCCATGGCCCAATACCCATTCTGCCGCTTGACGGCGCCTGCAAATGTGCTGGTGATGCCGGCAGCCCATTCCGCCTCGATCTCGACCAAAATGTTGCAGCAGCTGGGGGGCATCACGGTTGTGGGACCACTCCTCACAGGCCTGGCCAAGCCGGTTCAGATCGCCTCCATGTCGGCCACAACCACCGATATCGTAAATCTTGCAGCGATAGCCGCCTTCGATATCAACCGGTGATGGCTTCGTCGGGCTGGCCAAAATGCGCGAAATAGCGTGGGCTGATATTTGCGACAGGCAGAATGATGAGAACGTCAGTGGTATTGAACTGCCAGTCTATCACCGCCCCTTCACCGATGTAGCATCCCAGGCGGAGATATCCCTTGATCAGGGGTGGAAGGGTCTTCAAGGCCGTTTTGGCGTCCAACCCATTCGCGCCCTCTGATTTCATTTCAACATAACGCTCCGGCAGGGCGCGCGCATTCCATTCCGGCGGTGCCTTGCAATTTCGCGCCAGAAAATCCAGTGTCAGCGCATGTTGCGCCACGTCAACACCATCGAGACTGGCGCAGCCCAGCATCACGTCCAGCCCATGCTGCCTGACATAGTTCCAAATCCCCTGCCACAGCAACTCAACCACAGGCTTTGTGCGGTATTCCTTCAGCACGCAGGATCTTCCAAGCTCGAGAAAGCTCAGCTCCGGTTTTGAGGCCAAAAGAGGCGCGAGATCAAATTCACTCTGCGTGTAAAAACCACCATTTTCCTGCGCAACATCCTGCCGCAACAGGCGGTAAGTCCCCACCATTTCACCATCATGAACCGCGAACCGCGATTGTTGGCCGACAGGTGTCTGGTTTACGACAACAAGGTGATCGCAGATATCATCAAAGTGATCGGCATCCATCCGTGATTGCGAGGCGCTTTCGCTGGGAGACGCGCTCAATTCCTCGTAAAAAACCTGGTAACGCAGCCTTTGCGCGATGGCAACCTCTCCGCTTGATTGGGCCAATCGCACGCACAAGCCGCTGCGGCCTCCCAAGACATTCAAAGCTGGCTGCTGATAGTTCACTAGATAGGGCTCCCTGATCTTCCCATATCTTGCCATAAACCGGCCAATTGTGAAAGTTCTGTAACGACGCTCAGGCGGCGGTTTTCAGCCTGAGCAGCTTTGCCATGGCGTCTTCCAGGTCATGCTGGTCAAATGGCTTGGAAAGATGTCCATCCATGCCTGCGGCAATGCATTCCTCATAATGCTCGCGCCGTGCGTTTGCCGTAAGCGCCAGAATAGGCAGTCTTTTCTTGGGCTTTTGTTTCAGTTCCTGGGCGCGCACCCTTTTTGTTGTCTCAAGCCCGTCCAGATCCGGCATTTCGACGTCCATCAACGCCAGATCGAATGGGCCCTTTTTATCCAGCGCCTTGAGAAACTGCTGCCCCGAGGTCACGTGGTGAACATTGTGTCCGGCCTTTTCCAGTATCGTTTTGGCAAGTACCGCGTTGACGGGATTATCTTCAGCAAGAATGATTTTGAAGCGGTGTCGCGCATCAGGGGTCTTCACGATATTGCGGAGTTTACGCACCGCCGTGTCGATCACGCGAAAATCCGGTGAAGTGAGTTGACGAACAACAGTTGCCTTTCGAATTGGCTTGAGCAGGTAACCCGCAAACGGACGCTCGAGGAATTCCTTCGAATTCCGCCGCTGCTCGGCCTGCATCAAGACCCAAACCTGCTTGGCGCTTCCGTTGTCTTTTTTCAAGCGCTTGGCCCACCTCCGAAGCTCGCTTGCAAAACATAAGTCGCAAATGATCGTGGCTTTCTGGCGTTGCGGCTTTGCGGCCAACGAAGTTTTCACGTCCGCCGGAGCCGGCAATATCTTCACGGTGGCGCCAAGTTCCACCAGCAGCGCCTTCAAATGATCACGGGTGGGCCCAGCCAATAGCGCCAGTTCGTAAGCTTGCCCCCGCAAAGAAGCAAGACCGGCCGCAGGGCTGGCTGCATCGTGACACGGAAGCTTGACCATGAACGTGGAGCCTTGTCCAGGCTTGCTCGAAACAGAGATTTTTCCTTTCATCCCGACGACAATCTTTTTTGTGATCGAGAGGCCAAGGCCGGTGCCCCCAAACAATCGTTTGGTTGCGTTGCTGGCCTGGGCGTACTCATCAAAAATTCGGGCGATTTCCTCTGAAGTCATGCCAATTCCCGAATCCGCGACTTTGACCAAAAGGGAGCGCGAAGCGCCATCATAGTCGACTTCCAACGCGACGCCCCCCCGCTCAGTGAATTTGATCGCGTTGCCGCATAAATTGAACAGGATTTGCCGCAGCCTGAATTCATCACTCGTGAATGTTGAAGGAACAGCCGGCGTGACCCGGCAAGAAATCTCGATGCCCTTGGCATGGGCGCGGGGCGCCAGCAGTTCGGTGACGCCTTCTATGAGTTCCAAAAGATCAAAGGGTTTGCTCTCGAAGTCAAAATGACCTGATTCAATTTTCGAAGTATCCAGAATCTCGTCGATGATTGACAGGAGAGTTCGCCCTGAGGCATCGGCGGCCCGCGCGTAGCTTTCCTGCTCAGGCGTCAATTGTGTTTCGCGCAGCAGCCCCAGCATGCCGATGACGCCATTCATCGGGGTGCGCAACTCATGGCTCATTGTCGCAAGAAATTTGGATTTCACGCGGCTTGATGTTTCCGCCTGCGCCCGTGCCTGCTGCAGGGCGGTGATTGTTGTCGCAAGCGCCAGCATCCTGCGTTTTGTGACGCGCTGCCAAACAATTGTTCCATACAATACAGCCGACGTCAAAACCAGGGCAGCCAGACTGAGGTAATGAAGATACGTATGAACAAATGGCGAGTGCTTCCAGACAAGGAGTGCACAAACAGAAAAAACAGCAGCGACCGCGGAAGCCCACAGGACATGTTGATTAGATTGCGGCGGTTTGAAGCGCTTGTTAAGCTGCATTTCTTCCAACAGCGACGGCTCAAGCCGTTCTGATTTTACGTCCTTGGGGTTGTTTTTTTGACCGCTTGTTTGCATGTCCGGACAATGCCCGAACTTGGTTGATTGATCCTGCAAAGTATCGGAACATTCTTAAAGAGGTAAATCATTGGTAAAAATTGGCTACAATTTTAACTGAATTGCCAGGACGTCAACACTTGTTGAGGGCAGGTTCCCCGTCAAGATAACGCCGCACTTCTTCCCCAGCCTGTTCAGCCGCATGGCGAACGGTCTTGACAGAGGCGCCGGCGATATGCGGTGTCAGTGTTACATTGGGAAGCTGCAACAGTGGCCAGTCCATGGGCACAGGTTCTATGGCGAAAGTCTCCAGCATGGCGCCGCGCAAGTGATTGCTGGCCAAGGCGTCATGCAAGGCATCATAGTCAAGCAGCGGCCCCCGCGCCGTGTTGATGAAATAGGCTCCCTTCTTCATTTGGGCCAGGGTTTGCCGGTTGATCATCCTTGTCGTTTCCGGAGTAACGCGAGGATGCAGTGAAATCACATCGGATTCCGCCAGAACGTGTTCCAGGGAAACCTGCAGGACTCCCTCCTTCAAATCATCCACGGCCAACTGCACATAGGGGTCACTCACCAAAATGCGGCACCCGAACGCTTTCAGTAGCTTAACAACACGTCTGCCGACTTCCCCATAGCCAATCAGGCCGACAGTCAATTCGCTGAGTTCTTCTCCAGCAAGGTCAGCCCTGTAGAGATCGCCGCGCCATTCCCCCCGGCGAATTGCGTCATGTCCCCGGGTGATGTTGCGCGTTTCCGCCAGAATGGCGCCAATAGTAAATTCCGCGACGGCCGACGCATTGCGGCCCGGCGTATTGACCACGGTGACGCCGCGCGCGCGCGTCGCCGCCATGTCGATGTTGACAGGACCGCCCCGCGACACAACCACAAATTTGAGGTTGGGCAAGCGCTCCAATATGCTGGCAGAAATGGGAGCCAGTTGTGTGACCAGCATTTCCGCATCGCCAGTGAGCGCCACAACGTCGTCCGCCGTGCCGAAATACTCCTTCAACCCTTCCATGCCATCAACGGCATAGCCGTGCTCCATGGGCACATCGGGCCAGGGAAAATCATGCTTGGCAATTTCAAGCTGATGCAATTTGCAGCGTTGCAGAATGGCCTGCTCAAACATGTCGGACAGCATGAAGAGATCGCCGATGATCGCAAGCTTACGGGGCATGGGAGTTTTCCTTGCGATTGGCCATCATGGCCCGCCACACGGGTCCCATCCTTTGGCGGATTTCTTTATAGATTTGGAATGTCCCATCATAGGTTTTGGCCAGCGGCCCATCGGGCAGTATTGCCTCCCCGAGCAGCGGATCAACCCATCGGCCAGCGCATGCCGCCATGTCCGGATAGAGCTTCTGCTGAACGGCGGCCATCATCGCCGCACCCGCAGCTCCCGCCTCATCGCGGTTCACATAACGGACCTTCGCGTTCAAAGTGCTGGCAAGAATGAGCCGCAAAGCTTTTGAGCGCGCCGCCCCGCCGGTCACGCGGATTTCGTCGGGAACCTCGCCCATGGCAGAATAGCAGTCGCGCGCCGCCAGACACAGGCCTTCGAACACGCCCCGCATGAGGTCGCCAAAATCCTGGCCAAGTTCCAGCCCCGAAAACATGGCGCGCGCATTGGCATCAAGAAATGGCCCCCGCTCGCCCGCCTGCGAAATGTAGGGATGATACATGATGCGCGACGCCTGCCTGGCCAAAACCCTGTCATCCATTCCTTTGAGCAGATCGCTCCTCGAACGGTTAACCCCTTCATCTTTCAAGATGCCGCTTGCCAGGTCGAGCAGCCAGTCGATGTTGAGGGTGGAAGCCATGTTCGACTGGATCATGGCATACATGCCAGGCGCCGGAAACGCCATGGTGTAACCCGACATCTCCGAATTCAGCTTGACTTCAGACGCTGCAGGCGCAACGCGCATGTGCATGCCTGTCGAGCCAACGATGGTGCAGCCGGATTTGCCCAGCGGGTCATAAAGGCCACCGCCAAGACCGGTGCAAATGACATCAACATAGCCCAAGACAACTGGCGCGCCACTTTTGAGGCCCGTCAGTTTTGCGGCATGGGGTGAAAGCCCGTGGCACGTCTCGGTTCCTTCAACGATGGGCGGCAAAAGCCTCGTGGCATCGGATGCTCCGAGCAGATCAAGAATATGGGGCGCATACTGGCGTGAACGAAATTCCCCAAAGGTAAAATTCGCCTCTGAGGGATCAGCGGCGCGCGCTCCCGTGAGTTTGAAATAGAGCCAATCCTTGCAGTGAAAGGCCGTGGCGGCCCTGGCCAGAAGCGCCGGTCGGTGGCGTGCCATCCAGGCCAAATGGATGCTCATCTGGCAGGCGTTTACGCCCGTGCCCGTGCGTTGATAATGCGCGGCGTAATCCGCGCTTTGGGTAAATTCTTCCGCTATGGGCGCCGCCCGCGCATCAAGCCACAGCCAGGCTGGAGCCACAGGTTCTCCGGCCCCGTCCGCGAGCCACATGCCATCGCCTTGCCCCGTAACTGAAATGGCAATCAGCCGCGCGGCAAGATTTGGAATTTTGTCCACAAGCTGTTTCAAAGTTTCAGCCGCATCCCGCCAGGTGCGTGCCATATCCTGCTCTACGCCGCCATCCTGCAATGTTTCGTAGTTATTGGCTATGGCCGCAGCGGCAATTTGTTCGCCCGCGGTCGTGAAGGCCACTGATTTGATGATCGAGGTGCCCGCATCAATTCCAATGAGCACGCCATCTTTGATGCTACCCGCTTCCATATGTTGTTGATTCATTTAAGAGCCGCGCAACATTGTCAATAAGAATAAAGGCAACGGGCTGGCCGCAAAGTGGCATTTTCCCTTTGGGCACGCTCCAATCCTTCGGTGTTTGACCTAGGGGCCCGCCAGAAACTGGAAATTGGCTGGGTCCGCGCCGTCAATCCAGGCCATCACGGCGCGCGCCAGGTCGTGGCCCGCGGCGCGGAAACTCTCATTGATGTAGATGATTTCCGGCCTCAGCAGGTTCAAAAGCCGCGAAGACTCCTTGGTGACAAGATCGATATCCCGTCCAATGCGCAAGCCGCTTTCAGTGAGTCCCGCAGCTATCGCCATGGCGGAAATGGCGGCGCTGCAGACAATGCCGTCGGGTCTTGCGGCATCCCGCGCCATTCTGCGCCCCCGTTCAAAAATTTCCGCAATCTCCGTATCAATGTCGATGTCACCCAGCCCATATTCCCGCAGGTCAAAGGCCCGCAATCCCGCCTCAAACCCTGCGCGCGTATGCCGTTGATACAGCAGAGTGGGGGGCGGCCCCAGCAGCGCGATGTTTTTGCGTCCCCGGCCGTGGAGAATTTTCACCGCCTCAAGGGCGAAAGCCTGGTTGTCGAAATCATGATAGGGATGGACAACACCCATGTTGGTGCGCCCATGGGTGGCAAATGGCATGCCATGGTCCAAGAGGTAGCTCACGCGGGGATCATCCGGCTGGGTGCGCGAAATGATGATGCCATCGGCTGAACCCGTCTCGACGATATAGCGGATAGGCTCCATCGGGTCTGACAGCGAGTAGGGCGTCACAACCAAGTGGTATGATGTGCCCGAAAGCGCGTCCGATATGCCGTAAACCATTTCGGAAACCAGCCCCATGCTTTCCTCCTTGGTGTTGAGGACAAGCGCGATGACATTGGTTTTGCCGGTGCGCAGGCGAACCCCTGCCCGGTTGGGCCGGTAGCCAATTTGCTTGGCGATGAGCTGCACCCGCTGCCTGGTCGCCTTGCTGATGTCAGGCCCATTTTTGAGGGCCTGTGACACTGTGGAAATGCCCAGGCCCGTCATGAACGCAATGGTCTTGAGCGTCGGGCGACCGCCGATAGACTGGTCGTCATTGGTCATGAATCCCACGTCCCAAATGTGCTGTCCGCCCAAACGCTATCATTCAAAATGCAAAATACCTAGAATTTCTGTAACGATTCAGGTCCTTGATTTACGTTGCAATGCAATATCTATTTCCGTCATCCGATTTGGAAACTGAATCGTTGCAGAAAATTCTATTTTGAATTACCTTTGAGTCGCAAACTATAAAAAACGGGAGGATTACCACATGCGTTACAAGTCAATGGTTGCGGCTTTGGCCGCCACTGTTTCAATGGCTTTCATCGGTTCGGTCAAGGCCGCTGATGTTGAAGTTACCCACTGGTGGACATCGGGCGGCGAAGCCGCTGCCGTTGGTGAATTTGCCAAGGCCTTTGATGCCACGGGCAACAAGTGGGTGGATGGCGCCATCGCCGGTTCGGGCGACGTGGCCCGCCCGATTATCATTTCACGCATTTTGGGAGGCAATCCAATGGGTGCCACCCAGCTCAACCCCGGCAAGGACGCCGACGATCTGGTGAAGGCCGGATTGATGCTTGACCTGACGGAGCTTGCCGCTACGGAAAAATGGGATGAGATTTTGCGTCCCAAGTCGCAGCTGGCTTCCTGCACCATCGATGGCAAGGTCTGGTGCGTACCGGTGAACCTGCATTCAGGCCAATGGATGTGGACTAACCGCAAGGTATTCAAGGATGCGGGCTTGGAGCCGCCAAAGAACTGGCATGAACTCGTCGCAGCAGCGCCCGCATTGCAAGCCAAGGGTATCATTCCATTGTCAGCAGCCGAAGGCTGGCCGGTCCGGATATTGCTTGATGACATTGCGGTAGCCGTTGGTGGTGCGGACTTGAAGGTCAAGATTTACAAGGGTCGTGATCTCGAAGCCGCCGCAGGCGCAGAAATGCTCAAGGTCTTCCAGGCCATGGACGCGGCGCGCAAGCTGGTTGACCCCAAGACCATGGTTCCCCAGTGGAACGAAGCGGTTGGACTCGTGATCAGCGGCAAAGCTGCTGCCAACGTCATGGGCGATTGGGCCGGCGGTGAATTCCAGGTTGCCGGCATGAAGGCTGGCGAAGACTATGACTGCCTGCCGGGACTTGGCCTGGACGATGTGCTTGATACGGGTGGAGACGTGTTCTACTTCCCGAAGAACGCAGATCCTGCAGTGACCAAAGCGCAGATGGAAATGGCTTCGATGATGGTCTCAAAGGAAGTCCAAGTGGCTTTCAATCTCAAGAAAGGCTCATTGCCCATGCGCGCAGACGTGGACCTTGCGGCCGCCAATGACTGCATGAAGAAGGGCCTGGCGATTCTTGCAGATCCAAGCAAGGTATTCCCAGGCGAAATCCAGATGATTGACCGCGATACACTCAACCAGATTCGCGACAACTACAACGAGTTCTTTGCCAACCCGGCGGTTACACCGGAAGCGGCCCAGGCCAAGTTTGTGGAAATCATCAAGAACGCGCCTCCACTTTAGGACGTTCGCAAAACGACACGCCACTCATCTTCCCCTTCACGGGAGAAGATGGGTGGCGCTTGCCTGCGCAGATCGGACGGGGGGCGTTCGGGTGGGGCGTTGCTGTTGTAACCAACCCAGGTGAATTCAGAGAGAGAGACTCAGGGAAAGAAACGCAGGGGATGGACCGGCCAAATCCGTATTTTCGCAATTTGAACTCAAAATTTGCGTCGTTGCCGATGGTCTTTATCGTGCTGTTCGTGTTCATTGGCGGCACGTTCTGGACGGTGGCTTCCTCCTTCACCAACATCAAAACACTGCCGATTTTTACACCAGCGGAATTCTATGACGCTTTTGTGGGGATGGCCCAATATCAAAGGCTGTGGCGCTCGTCGCGCTGGATAATTTCAATCACCAATCTTGGCATTTATGGTTCGCTCTACACGATTTTTGCCTTTGTCATCGGTTTCTGGCTGGCGGTGCTCATGGACCAGAAAATCCGGCTTGAGGGCGTGTTCCGCACCATCTACCTCTATCCATTTGCGCTCTCATTCATCGTCACCGGCCATGTGTGGGCATGGATCATGAATCCGGCCTTTGGCCTTGAAGCAACAGTGCGCGGCCTCGGCTGGGAGACTTTCTCATTTGATTGGCTGACCAATCGCGAAATGTCGATTTACGCCGTGGTGATAGCGGGCCTGTGGCAGGGCACCGGGCTGGTGATGGCGCTGATGCTGGCGGGCTTGCGCGGCATTGATGATGAAATCTGGCGCGCCGCCCGCATTGACGGCATTCCCAAGTGGCGCACCTATATTCAGATTGTCCTGCCTATGATGCGCCCTGTGCTGGTCACCACATTTGTGATTGTCGCTTCGGGCGCGGTTCGCGTTTACGATCTCGTGATCGGGTTGACCCAGGGCGGCCCCGGCCTCTCGTCGCAAGTGCCAACGATTTATGTCTACGAGACCATGTTCGTGGGTGCGCTTGCCCAAGGCACGGCGGCGTCCACCATCATGCTGCTTGCGACGGCCGTCATCCTCATTCCGTGGGTGGTTGTTGAATTTGGCAAGAAGCAACAGGCTTGAGGATAACATGGCAAAGCCAGATACATTGACGATTGAACCATCGGGCCCGCTCCCGAGGCCGATGTTTGCGCCCGGCCGGGTGATGATTTATGCGGTGCTCATTCTGACATCGCTATACTATCTCATTCCGCTTTATGTGATGATCATCACCTCGGTCAAAGACCTGGACGCCATCCGCTATGGCAATATTTTCATTCCGACCGCCAATCCCACGTTCGCGCCATGGGTAAAAGCCTGGTCAGAAGCCTGCACGGGCCTCAAATGCAGCGGGTTGGCACCCGGCTTCTACAATTCGGTCAGCATCACGGTGCCCAGCGTCATCGTGTCGATCGCGGTTGCCTCGGTATCTGGATATTCACTGGCCAACTGGCCGTTCAAGTTTGGCGAGTTTTTTTTCACAGTGCTGCTGGTTGGATCGTTTGTCCCCTATCAGGTGATGCTTTATCCCCTTGTCATCATCACCCGCGAAATGGGAATCTACTCAACCCTGTGGGCCGTGGTCTTCGTGCACACCGTCTTTGGCCTGCCCATTCTCACGCTGCTTTTCCGCAATTATTTCTCCTCACTGCCGCCCGAACTGTTCAAGGCCGCGCGTGTCGATGGGGCGGGGTACTGGCGCATCTTCTTCCAGGTGATGATGCCCATGTCGGTGCCGATTTTCACGGTCGCCGTCATCCTGCAAGTGACCGGCATCTGGAATGATTTTCTGTTCGGCGTGATTTATGCGGGGCCCACCAACTATCCCATGACCGTGCAGCTCAACAACATCGTGAATTCATTGCAGGGCGTGAAGGAATATAATGTCGACATGGCGGCAACTATCCTCACCGGCATTGTGCCGCTCGCAATTTATTTCTTCTCAGGCAAATATTTTGTGCGCGGCATCGCCGCGGGCGCAGTGAAGGGTTGATCCGATGGCCATGAAATCTCCCAGCGTTTCCATCAGGGGGCTTGCGCTGAGTTATGGAGCGGTCTCGGTGCTCCAGAACCTTGATCTGGATATCGCCCAAGGGGAGTTCATTGTGCTCCTCGGGCCATCGGGATGTGGAAAGTCGACCCTCCTGAATTGCATCGCGGGTCTTCTCGAACCGAGTGAAGGGCAGGTCTTCATCAACGGCAAGAATGTCACCTGGGAAGAACCCAAGGACCGCGGCATCGGCATGGTGTTCCAGTCCTACGCCCTCTATCCGCAGATGACAGTTGAAAGAAATCTCTCCTTTGGCCTGCGCGTCAGCGGTCTGCCCAAGGATGAAATCGAAAAACGCGTAAAGCGCGCAGCGGAAATGTTGCAATTGGGAGAATTGCTCCACCGCAAGCCCACAGCGCTCTCCGGTGGCCAGCGCCAGCGCGTGGCCATTGGGCGCGCCCTGGTGCGCGATGTTGATGTCTTCCTGTTCGATGAGCCGCTCTCAAATCTCGATGCCAAGCTCCGCGCTGAACTGCGCGTTGAAATCAAGCGCCTGCACCAGAAGCTTGGCAACACCATGATCTATGTGACCCATGACCAGATTGAGGCATTGACCTTGGCGGATCGCGTAGCCGTCATGAAAAGCGGCGTCATCCAGCAGCTCGACGATCCCCATGCGATCTACAACCAGCCAAGAAACCTCTATGTCGCA
Organism: Rhodobiaceae bacterium; assembly: GCA_009885825.1. Taxonomy (GTDB): domain Bacteria; phylum Pseudomonadota; class Alphaproteobacteria; order Rhizobiales; family Aestuariivirgaceae; genus Aestuariivirga. Next base: position 64,001 of record VFJY01000065.1, read on the forward strand.
AGCTTCATCGGCTCGCCCACGATGAACTTCATCAAGGGCGAAATTGGCGGCACGGTGGCGGCGCCCTCGCTGGCCCTCGGCAAAGGCGACGTGGCCCTCAAGAGCTATGCGAGCAAGAAAAAACTGGGAGTTGGCCAAAAGGTGGTCTTTGGCGCAAGGCCGGAGCATCTGCGCCTGAATGCCGGCAACGAAGCGGGTCTTTCCGATGCCTTTGACGCCGTCGTTGATCTGGTCGAACCGATGGGATCTGACAGTCTCGTGTGGCTGAAGCTCGCCAATCAAATGCTGTCGGCGCGGGTTGAATCGAGCCAGATTTACAAGCCTGGCGAAAAAATAAAAGTACGCTTCCGCGTCGGCCTTTCGTCGATATTTGACGCTCAAAGCGGCGAGCGGCTTTAGAATCCATTTCCAATACTGATTAAAGAGGAGTCCTCCATGTCATCACGTTTTTCCATGCAGCTATATTCATTCCGCAATCATCCGCCCCTGGAGGAGACACTCGAGAAACTGGCGCAGATGGGTTACGCCGAGGTTGAAGGTTTTGGCGGCGTCTATGGCGAACCGGAAAAACTTCGCGAGCAGTTAAACCAGTTGGGCCTCACCATGCCAAGCGGCCACTTCCCGATTGAAATGCTGGAGAAGGAAAAAACGAAAGTTCTGAACATCGCTTCGGCGCTGGGCATGAGCAAGCTGGTGTGCCCCTATCTCATGCCCGACCAGCGCCCCAAGATCGCAAAAGGGTGGAAAGATTTTGGCAAGCGGCTGGAAGCAATTTCACAGAGTTACCGGCAAGAAGGGTTCGGTTTTGCCTGGCACAACCACGACTTCGAATTCATGGCGCTCAAGGATGGCAATACGCCCCACGAATTGATGTTCTCAACGGCCCCGACCCTCGATTGGGAAATCGATGTGGCCTGGGTTGTGGTTGCCAAGGCAAACCCGTTGAAATGGATCAAGGCCTATGCGGGCGTCATCACGCTGGCCCATGTCAAGGACATTGCTCCCAAGGGCGAGTGCGTTGATGAAGATGGTTGGTCTGACGTGGGCCACGGCACCATGAATTGGCAGGCCATCATGGATGGGCTGCGGCAAACCCGCTGCATGCATTATGTCATGGAGCACGATAAGCCCGCCGATGCCGAAAAATTTGCCAGACGCTCGCTGGCTTCCGTCAAGAAATATTAAGGATCAAGATCATGGGTAATATTCGTATCGGCGTCATGGGCTGTGGCAATATCTCAACCACCTATTTCAAGCTTTCGCCCCTGTTCAAGGGCATTGAGATAACCGCCTGCGCCGACGTGAGCGCCGAGGCGGCGAAAACCCGCGCGGCCGAATATGGCGTCAAGGCCATGAAGCCTGCCGAGCTTTTGGCCAGCCCCGATATTGATCTCATCCTGAACCTCACGGTTCCCGATGCGCATTTCGGAGTTTCATTGGCTGCCGCGAAGGCGGGCAAGCATGTCTATTCCGAGAAGCCATTGGTGCTTTCGCTGAAAGACGGCCTCGCCTTGAAGAAGGCAGCAGATGCGAAGAAAGCGCGCGTGGGCTGCGCTCCCGATACATTCCTGGGCGGCGCCCACCAGCGCGCCCGCAAATCCGTCGACGATGGCGACATCGGCAAGATCACCTCGGGCACCGCCCATGTCATGGGTTTCGGCATGGAGCATTGGCACCCCAATCCGGATTTTTTCTTCAAGCCCGGCGGCGGCCCTATCCTTGATCTGGGTCCCTATTATATCGCCAATCTCATCAATCTGATTGGTCCCATCAAGCGCGTGGCGGCCTTGACGTCCATGGCGCAAAAATCCCGTGTGATTTCCAGCCAGCCCCGAGCGGGCCAGAAGATCAGCGTAAAAACCCCCACCAATGCCCATGCGCTTCTCGAGTTTGCCAATGGCGCAACCGTGAGCCTGATTGCCAGTTGGGATGTCTGGGCCCACCGCCACGACAACATGGAACTGTTCGGCACCGAGGGCTCGCTCTATGTGCCAGACCCCAACTTCTTTGGCGGCGAGGTTCTGGCCACCAAGCGCAACGGCAAGGCCGAGGCGCTTTCCGCCTGGGATCATCCCTTTGGCATAGCAAACCAGGAACACCAATCCGGCATGTTGGCGAACTATCGCGCTGCGGGCCTTGCCGACATGGCGGCCGCCATCAAGGGCAAGCGTGATATCCGCTGTTCGCTTGACCGCACCCTGCATGGTGTCGATGTCATGACGTCGATCTTGGCGTCCGGCGAAACCGGAAAATTCATTGAACTCAAAACCACCTGCACACGACCAAAGGCGCTGGGGGTCGAGGAAGCGCAAGCACTGCTGAGGTAAGGGTTAATGAAATACAATCGCTCTGGCCGCAGCGGACTGCAATTGCCGGCAATCTCGCTGGGGCTTTGGCATAACTTTGGCGACGACACACCCCATGATACAAAGCGCGCGTTGTGCCGAACAGCCCTCGATCTCGGCATCACGCATTTTGATCTGGCCAACAACTATGGTCCGCCGCCGGGCTCAGCCGAGGCGGCATTCGGGCGGATCCTACGGGAGGATTTCACCAACCATCGGGACGAAATGGTGATTTCCAGCAAGGCCGGTTATCACATGTGGGATGGCCCCTATGGCGAATGGGGCAGCCGCAAATATATGCTGGCCAGTCTTGATCAAAGCCTGAAACGGCTTGCTCTCGACTATGTGGATATATTTTATTCGCACCGCTTTGATCCCGACACGCCCTTGGAAGAAACCATGGGTGCATTGGACCATGCCGTGCGCAGTGGCCGCGCAATTTATGTGGGCATTTCGAATTATGATGCCAAATCAACCCGTGAGGCCGCAAAAATCCTGCGCGCCCTCGGCACCCCTTGCATCATCCATCAGCCCAAATTTTCGCTGCTGGACCAGACTCATATCACGGGTGGCGCCCTGCAGGCCTGCATCGATGAGGGCATCGGCACTATCGCGTTCTCGGCCTTGGCCCAGGGCCTGCTCACCGGAAAATATTTGAGCGGCATTCCGGAGGGAAGCCGCGCGACCCAGAGTAAATCCCTCAACCCCGACGCCATCAATGACAAGACGCTGGCGAAGCTCAATCAACTCAACGCCATCGCCGTTAAACGCGGACAGACATTGGCCCAAATGGCCATCGCGTGGCTTTTGAGCAACAAGGGTGTCACGTCGGCGTTGATTGGAGCCAGCAAACCAGAGCAGATCGCCGATTGCGTCGGCGCTCTCGCGAACCTGGGCTTCGAGGCAGCTGAAACGGCCGAAATCACTCACGCCGCCGCCTGAAACGCCGCCAATTTTTGCCGATAGCTCAGGGCTTCGGCGATGTGGAGGCGGGTTACCTGTTCGCGGCCATCGAGATCAGCCAGCGTTCGCGCCACGCGCAAGACCCGGTGATAGCACCGCGCTGACAGTCCCATGGCGTCCGCCGCATCGCGCATGAACTTGAGGCCTGCTTGGTCGGGCTGGACAATCTCTTCGAGCAACGTGCCATCGGCCTCTGCATTCAGCCGCAAGTGGCCAGCACCCAGTTTCACAAACCGCTCGCGTTGACGAAGCCGTGCTGCCGCCACACGTAACGCCACATCAGCGCTGGATTCTTTCGATGCGGGCAAAGTGAGATCGGAAATTTTGACAGCCGGCAGCTCAATCTGGATATCCATGCGGTCCAGCAATGGTCCGGAAATCCGCTGCTGATAATCGGATGCACAGCGCGGACCCTTCCGACACGTGTGCCCTGGCTCTCCGGCCATGCCACACTTGCAGGGGTTCGTTGCCCTTTTGCCATATGGGGATAAGTCATTGAAATCATTGAAACCAGTGCTTTATGAAAGGGAACCAAAAACCTTGGGGCAGCACCTTAAGAAGCGGCGCATGGAGTTGGGACTCTTCCAGCGTGACCTGCGGACTCGCTTCAATTTGGAGAAGGAGACCTATGCCAACTGGGAAAAAGACCGCTGCCATCCTGCCATGAGGCATTGGCCGGGGATCATTGAGCTCCTCGGATATGATCCCAACCCCGAACCCAAAACCCTCGGTGAAAAACTGCTCGCCTACCGGCGGCGGCATGGGCTGAGCCGGAAAGCGCTGGCCCGGCAGCTGGGTGTTGATGAGGCTACTCTCTGGCGGTGGGAGGTGGGTCTGCGGGAACCGGAAAGTGAAAGGCATGTTGATGCTTTAAGGCGGTTGGCCTTGGCCTAAGCCTATTCAACTATCGTGCTGTTTTTCACTTTTGCCGCCACTAAGTAAGCAAACTTTAGAACGCGAAGGCGACGGGCATCTAACCGGCAAGACTGCGGCGTCCGATAGCCAGACCTGCCAGCACATGCCATGCTGTGACCGCAAAACGATAGACATCGGGCCGAACCAAGTGCCGAAGCCGATCTATCCTTTCAAAAGCTTGGCAGCACTGATTTGAGGAACGTCGCAGAGGTCGATCAGAAGTTTCGTGGCGAGGTGGCGGACGGCTCGAGTGTCTGCGGCGTATATGATATTTCGGCCCTGCCTTGTCGCGACAAGCAGGTCGCAGCGGATCATGATAGCTAGATGTGACGACAATGTATTCTGTCTGACTTGAAGCGTGTTGGAAATTTCTCCGGCTGCCACGCCGCGCTTGGTCTTCGCCAGAAAACACATCATCCTGAATCGCGTCGGGTTGCCAAGTGCCCGTAGTGCTGAAGTCACATCCAACTCATCCATTGATCGCGAATAATCGATATAAATGACAAGCGTATGACAGTTTGTTATACCTACCATGAGCTGTGCCAAAAGGAGGAAATGATAAGCCCATGGAAGACAAAGAATCTGCCAGGAAATTGAGCACCACGAAAAAACAAGAGTTTTCCGGACGCTTGGAAAGCATCAATATCAGCAATTCTGGATCGCATTTTCAGTTTGATGTTGTCAGCAAGAAGGATGGACGGCAAACTTATATGCTGAACTCCAACAACCCGACTGATTACTTGGTCATGGCCTCGTTTATTACATCAACCTGCGCGTCAGGCAAGAAAGTGACGGTAAGCAGTGTTCAAAATGGCAGTGGCTTGCCCTATGCCAACGAAATACACATTGGAAAAAAGACCAAAGCTGTCAGGAAAAATGCTGAAAAGCCGGTCAATCGCGTCAAAGGGCCAATTATTGAGGCGCAGATTTCTTCTTGATTGCCGCGAGCCAGGTATAGTCTCGGTAGAGTTGCTCGAATTGAATGGCTGATCCACTTTCGGCTGCCAACTGCTGAAGCGCGGATTTCAAGTTTGATCGTGGCTGGACGTGAAACATGGCCAGCCAGCGGAACAGCGCACGCCGAAAGTTTTGCGGCAGGCGGCTGCTCTGGCCAAAGTCAACGATATGAAGTTCTCCTGAAGGCGATAAAAGGCTTGCGGCATGGTGCAACGCGGATTGCCAGTCTGCGATCATTGAAAGGGTAAACGAGAAATAGATGCGGTCAAACTTGTTTTGGCCGAGGCTGGGCAGGGGATCAAAAAATGTTGCATCTGCGCAGGCAAAGCGCGCGCGGTTAAGGAAGTTGTTTTGTTGCGCGGTTTTAAGCGCTGTCTTCAGCATCACCTGGGAGATGTCAATTCCAAAAAGCCTGGCATCCGGATAGCGTCGGGCAGCGCCGACCAGATTGCGTCCTGTGCCACATCCGATTTCAAGGATCGAACCGTTCAGCGGCGGTTTGAGCCGATCCAACAACTCGTCCCGGCCAAGCAAATAGTGACGTCGGCTGGCATCATAGATATGCCTCTGAAACCGATACATGCGGTCCATGGCTGCGCCACGGTCGACGGCTAGTTCAGTTGGTGCGTTCGTAGACATGAAAGCCTCCGTAAATGGATGAGCGATCCAGGTTGCCCAGTTCCCGCGAGCGGTCCCCAAGATATTGCCAACCGCTTAAAACGCCATCATCAACACGGCCAGGAAGAATTGTTTCAACCCCGGCAGTTCTGAAAATGACCCGCGCTCCGGGTGCGGCAGCGCGCGTTATGGAGCGCCAAAGATCATTGAGTTGAATGTCTGTCATCCAATCCTGGGCATCAAGCAAGACAAAGCGATCCACACTTTCAACAGGCATGACATCCAGCGCATCAGCGAAAGATATCTGGCTGACGCTCACGGCGCTTTCGCTGGCGCGCAGCTTGGCGAAGTTGCGCTTCTCCAGATATGGTGGCAGCGGACCAGAAGCACCTGAAGCATAGCTTCGACCGAAAGCCTGCCAAGTGAAATAATTTTCGCACAATGGAAAGCCGCAGGCCAGTTTTTCCAGACGCTGATGCAACACGTCAGCCATCCGTCCGCCTCCAGCCAGGGCTTCATATTGCGCAGGCGGTATTCCCAATCCATAGAGCGAGACTTTTCGGTCAGTGACCCACTTCACGAAGCGCCGCTGAAATAGAGGAGTTATTTGGGTTTCAAAAAACCTCCGCTGCTGTTCGATCGACCGGCACTCCAGGAGCGCTTTCAGATTGCAGCCATAGGCTCTGGCCAGAAAATGGCCTATGCCGATAAAACGCCCCAGAAGACCCTTATGGTAAATACTGGATTTGAAGCCACTGATTCTTTTCTTTCCTGTCCACAC
>VFJY01000072.1 GCA_009885825.1 Rhodobiaceae bacterium
GGGTCAACATGAGACCAAGCGCAGTTGTCAAACCATGTCGGCTGTGCCTCTGCATGCAGACCAATTTTCTCAAAAAACGGACATCGCATTTTCAATGTCGGCTGTGCCATGATAAGCAGACAAGCTTCATTCTGGCCACGAGGTCTCAAACGGGCCAGAAGCGGCTACCGCGATGCTAGCCGTTCAGGAGATCAAAATCGCACATCCATTAGAGTCTAAGGGACAGGCAGATTGAAAGTCGCCCAAGCCTCGACGAGGTCAGGGGAATCTTGGCAGCGTACGCGCTTGTGCGCGTCTCGTATTTCAGTCCAGGGCAACTGGCTTTCGATACCCAAATGCCATGTGGGTGCGTTGGGTGCCGGATTGTCCAGGCTTGGCGTGTATATCAGTATCCAATCTGCCCAATCCGGCGTTACCGGTGGCACCAAAGGCCTATATGTCAAACTCGACCCGCAGTTGGCGCAGAACCCCCGCTCAGCAAACGGGGATGATTTGTAATATTTCGGCTCACCCTTTGTGAATTGTACAGCGCTGGCGGGGTATGTTGATCCTGCGGTGAATGGAGCGCCGCTCCACCTTTGACACATCCGGCAGGAGCAAAAATTGGTATCAAGGACCGGTCCAGTGACCCTGTATCGGATTTCACCGCACAGACAACCACCAGTGACGGGCACTTTCTTGCCACCGGTCATGTCAAGCATGGGGTGTTGCTCGTCGCTTGCTATCAAACTAGCCGGATTGCCCTGACCATGACCTGCTGGCACTGCAACGGGCCTTGGCCCGGCATATTTGTAGCCGCGGCCATGCACCGTCATGATCATGCCGGTATCCAGCGCCTTGCGCAGCGCCGAAATGTGGACCTGCAGGGTGTTTTCTTCAACCACCAGGCCGGGCCAGACTGTATCAAAGAGCTCACTCTTGCTGATCACCTCTTCCGGTCTGTCCAGCAGTAAAGCGAGGATGTCAAAGGACCGCGCTGAAAGTTCCACCGCCCCCTCGGGTCCCAGCAACTGCCGTTCCGCGCGCTTCAGCAGGTATTGCCCAAACTGCAAGTCCATCCAACCGGCTCCCATCCTCAGGCACCAGGATACCCGAAACCTTCTGGAATGCGAACTTCAGAATAGTTCAGAACTTTTCAGGTCCGCGCCAAGGACCTGACGGGGCTCCAGTGCCATTCTGGCAACCATAGGAGGACGCCATGACCGACA
>VFJY01000107.1 GCA_009885825.1 Rhodobiaceae bacterium
CCCGGCATTGGCCAGCTTATGGTTGATGCCGTATCCAGCCGCGATATGCCGGTGGTCCAGGCCTGCGCCCTCATATTCGCCGCAACCTATATCCTGCTCAACCTGTTGGCCGACATCGTCTCAATTGTAACCAATCCAAGATTGTTGCATCCAAAATGAGTACAGCCACAGCGCCCGTCCGCACCATCAAGGCCCGCCGCACTGTTATGGAGAGTGTCAGGCGCAACCTGAAAACCGCGCCGTTGACGGCATGGTTCGGCATGATCGTCATCCTGCTATACGCGATTTGTGCGATTTTTGCCCCCCTGCTGGCGCCCTATGGCGAGTCAGAAGTTGTGGGCAAGGCCTACCAGCTCTCAAGCGCGCAAAATTGGCTTGGAACCGATCAAATTGGGCGTGATACGCTGTCACGGATGATTTTTGGTGCGCGGAACACGATTGGCATTGCCCTCATCACGACGCTTGTCTCATTTATGCTGGGCGGTTCATTGGGTGTGCTCGCCGCATTGAAGCGCGGTTTTCTTGATCAGGGCATTTCGCGCGTTGTGGACGCCTTCCTTGCAATTCCCGTATTGATTTTCGCGCTGATGATGCTGGCCGTGGTTGGCAAAAGCCTCGTCAACCTTGTTCTCATTTTGGCGTTGCTCGATGCAACCCGCGTGTTTCGCCTGTCCCGCGCTGTGGCGCTGAACTCTGTTGTGATGGATTATGTCGAATCCGCAAGGCTCAGGGGAGAAGGCATGGGCTGGATCGTTTTCCGGGAAATCGTGCCCAACATTTTGCCGCCGTTGATAACGGAATTTGGTTTGCGTTTCTGTTTTGTGTTTCTCACGATTTCCGCGCTCTCGTTCCTCGGTGTTGGCATTCAGCCGCCTACAGCCGATTGGGGCTCAATGGTTGCAGAAAGCAAGTCACTGATCAGCTTCGGCAGGGCCACACCGCTTTATCCTGCTGCTGCCATTGCCCTGCTCACTGTTGCCGTAAACTTCGTTGTTGATTGGTTCCTGCATAAAACAAGTGGGCTTCGCGATGGTCACTGACAAGAAGCGCGTCAAGGGCGAGGGCCTGCTCGAAATCAAAGGCCTCAAGATCGATGGCTTTAGTGATGACATCTGGAATCCCATTGTTAAGGGCATCGACCTCACCCTCAAGCGGGGCGAAGTTCTCGGCCTCATCGGTGAATCCGGCGCTGGAAAATCAACGCTCGGTCTCGCAGCCATGGGTTTTGCCAGGCCGGGCTGCCGCATCAGTGCCGGCTCCATCGTTTTTGATGGCATTGATCTGGTCAAGGCGACCGAAGAACAGCGCCGTGCCCTATGGGGTTCACGCATTGCCTATGTGGCCCAGAGCGCGGCTGCCTCCTTCAACCCGGCGCACCACATCATTGACCAGACCATCGAAACCGCCGTCAGCCACAATATCAAGACCCGCGAAGCAGCCGAAGCCGACGCGCGCGATCTCTACAAGCGTTTGCAATTGCCCAACCCCGACACCATCGGCGACCGCTTTCCCCACCAGGTGTCCGGCGGCCAGTTGCAGCGCGCCATGACGGCCATGGCCATGTCCTGCCGCCCCGACCTTATTATTTTTGATGAGCCGACAACCGCCCTTGACGTCACAACCCAGGTTGAAGTTCTGGCCGCCATGCGCGACATTGTCGAGCAATTCAACACGGCTGCCATCTATATCACCCATGATTTGGCGGTCGTTGCCCAGATGGCCCACCGCATCATGGTGCTGCGCTACGGCAATCTGGTCGAGGAAGCGCCGACGCGGGCCATGTTGAAAGAGCCGACCCAGGACTACACAAAATCCCTCTGGGCCGTGCGCAAGCTGCAGAAACCTGAATCAATCATCAAAGATATCGCGCTTCGCATTCACGAGGTCGACGCAAGCTATTCCGGATCACACAAGGTTTTGGACAATGTCACGGTGCAGGTGCCGCGTGGTCGCACCGTTGCCGTTGTGGGTGAATCAGGCTCCGGCAAATCAACGCTTGCCCGCGCCATCACCGGCCTTCTGCCGCCTTCCAAGGGCGAGATCTATTTCAACGGTAAGCCGCTGCCCAAAGCGCTGGCCGACCGCGACAAGGATACGCTGCGCCGCATCCAGATGATCTATCAATCGGCGGATACGGCTCTTAACCCCCGCCAGCAGGTGCGCGATATCATCGGCCGCCCGCTGGAGTTCTATCTGGGATTGACCGGGGCAGACCGGGATCGCCGCGTCGTTGAATTGCTGGAATCCATTGAACTCGATGAAAGCTATATCGACCGCCTGCCAAATGAAATGTCGGGCGGCCAGAAGCAGCGCATCTCCATCGCAAGGGCGCTGGCGGCAAATCCCGAGATCATCATCTGCGATGAGGTGACCTCCGCGCTGGACCAGATCGTGCAGGAGGAAATCCTCTCGCTCCTCATGCGCCTGCAAAGGGAAACCAATGTCTCCTACCTCTTCATCACCCACGACATCGCGACCGTGCGCGCCATATCCGATGAAATCGTGGTGATGCACCAGGGCAAGGTTGTCCAGCAAGGCCCCAAATCCAAAGTGCTGTCGCCGCCATACCCCGCCTATACGGAGCTCCTGCTGTCATCCGTGCCCGAAATGGATCCGGATTGGCTCACCGGGCTTCTTGCCAAAAGATCCATGAAGGCGAAGACAACAGCCTGATGTTTTTTTGAGGCTGGATGAACAAACCCGTCATCATGTGGTTCCGCCAGGATTTGCGCACCCGCGATCTCGCGGCGTTGAACGCCGCTGCCAGCGCTGGCGAAGTGATTTGCCTTTATATTCTTGACGACGAAACGCCGGGCGAATGGAAAATTGGCGGCGCTGGCCGCTGGTGGCTGCGCCATAGCCTGGCGAAACTTTCGCGCGATGTGAAGCTTGTTCTGCGGCGGGGGCGTTCAGATGAGGTATTGGCAAGCGTCATTCAGGAAACCGGCGCAAGTGCCGTCTATTTCACGCGAGATTATGCGCCGTGGTCTGCGCCGCTGGAGCTTCGCGTAAAGTCAGTCTGCGGCAAAGCTGGCGCCGCGTGCCATCGCTTTGGCGGCTACCTGCTGCATGAACCTGAATCCATCCAAAATGGATCGGGAGAACCCTACCGGGTTTACACGCCGTTTTCGCGCGCCTGTTTTGCCACGGGAGAGCCACGTTTGCCGGGCGCCGGAGCCAGGCCGGTCATCTGGCAAGGCGCTGTCAGAAGTGAAAATCTTGATGACTGGAACTTGGCTCCAGCCCAGCCGAACTGGGCCAGCCAATTTGGAACCACCTGGCAGCCGGGCGAGGAGGGCGCGCGAATTGCCCTTGCAAAGTTTATCGAAAATGGCCTTGCGGAATACGCCGAAGGAAGGGACCGTCCCGACAAAGCCTTCACATCAAGGCTCTCGCCCCATCTCCATTGGGGGGAAATCAGCCCGGCCCAATGCTGGCTTGCCATCCGCGCGGCCATGGCGAAAGCGGGAGGGCGTTTTGATCTCTCGGGCGAGAAATTTCTCAGGGAAATCCTGTGGCGCGAATTTTCCTACCACATCCTCCACCACTGGCCGACGCTTCCAGAATTGCCGTTTCGCCGCGAGTTCGCAGATTTCCCGTGGGGCAATGACGCTCCAGCCCTTCAGAAGTGGCAACAAGGACTAACGGGATATCCGATTGTCGATGCCGGCATGCGCGAACTCTGGGCCACCGGCACCATGCATAACCGCGTCCGCATGGTTGCAGCCTCATTTCTCACCAAGCATCTGCTCATCTCTTGGCGGGAAGGTGCCAAATGGTTTTGGGATACGCTGGTGGATGCCGATATCGCTAGCAATTCGGCAAGCTGGCAATGGGTGGCAGGCTGTGGCGCTGATGCCGCCCCTTACTTCCGGATATTCAACCCGGTGCTGCAGGGAGAAAAATTTGATCCCGATGGAGCCTATGTGCGCCGCTGGGTGCCGGAGCTCAGCGACATGCCCCGCGAATACATCCACAGGCCGTGGCAAGCGCCAGAAAATTTCAAGGCTGCTTACCCCGCCCCCATGGTGGAGCACGGATTTGCCCGCGCCCGCGCCTTGCTGGCGCTGAAGCAGATCAAAGCCGGAGCCGCCTGAAGCGCGTGTTGAGAAACCCCAGGAACATTTGCGCCTGCGCGGTGGGTGTTCGTGTGGGCGAATGAACCGCCATAAGACTGAGCGGTTTCGGTTCGAATCCATCGAGCAGTTGAACCAGGCCGTTGCCCGCGAACTCCGCCTGAACAAGAAAATTGGGCAGCAGGGCTATGCCATGGCCCGCCACACACATGGTTTTCAGAACGTCAAGCCGATTGGACCAAAAATGCGGCCTGGGCTGGAAATGTTCTGAACTGCGGAGTTTCCAGTCTGGTTGGTTCGTCAAGAGCAGCCCGCGATGCGCGCTCAAATCAGCAGGGCCGCGAGGCCTTCCAAATATTGCCAGGTAGGCAGGAGAAGCAAACAGGCCCACCTCGATTTGGGCCAATGATTTGGCGCCGCCTTCGACGGCCTGTTCTCCGAGCGTGAATGCCAGGTCATATCCCTCCTCCTGCGGGTCAACTGCCCGGTCCAGAATATCGAACTGGAAACTGATTTGCGGTTGCCCGGACGTGAAATCCGCAATGGCGGGCGCCACAAGCGGAAGCCCAACGACAGAAGGCGCCGCAACCCTTATGGGGCCAGCCGCGCCTGAGGCGGGAGCCTTTAACGACCTGTTGGCATTCTCAAGCTCGGCCAGCAGATTTCGAATGCGCGGCAGATAGCTTGCCCCAGCCTCGGTCAATTCAACCGTCCGGGTGGTGCGCTTCAGCAGGCCAACCCCAAGCTCGGCCTCCAAAGCCGTAATCTGCCGGCTCACCACCGAAATGGAAACATCCAGCACTTCCGCCGCGCCGGAGAAGCTTTTCGCATCTGCAACCGCCATAAACATCCGAAGGGCCGAAAACTGCTCCATTCAGCTTTATTATTGCAAATTTCAGAAATATAAAGCAAAAAAACTATTATTATCGCGAAAATCAGAAAATTAGGCCGGAATACTTCCCGCCGCCAGCCGAATCGCCTTGATGTTTCCGGCATAGTCGGAAGATTTAAACACCGCTGACCCTGCCACCAGCACGTTCGCGCCAGCCTTCGCCACCAGGGGCGCCGTTTCCACCGTAACCCCACCATCCACTTCGATGTCGATATCCCGGCCCCGGGTCATCTCGCGGATCTCGGAAATCTTGGGCAGCATGGCCGCAATGAAGGCCTGTCCGCCAAAACCCGGGTTCACCGTCATCACCAGAACCAGATCAACCCGGTCGATCACATGGGCGATGGCCGAGGCGGGCGTGCCGGGGTTGAGCGCCACGCCAGCCCGCTTGCCCAGCGCCTTGATAGCCTGCAACGAGCGGTCGAGGTGCGGGCCAGCTTCCGCGTGAACCGTGATCACATCGGCCCCCGCCTTGGCGAATTGTTCCAAGTAGGGATCAGCGGGCGCGATCATCAGGTGAACATCGAATACCCGCTTGGTGACCGGCCTGATGCTCGCCATGACCGGCGCGCCGAAAGTGATGTTGGGCACGAAATGCCCGTCCATCACATCAACATGCACCCATTCAGCGCCGGCCCCGTCAATCGCCCGCACCTCCTCTCCCAGCTTTGAAAAATCCGCCGAGAGAATGGAGGGCGCGATGATCAGGGGCCTTGTCATGCAATCAGAGCAGCTTGCCCATGGCGACAGCCGTGTCGCCCATGCGGTTGGAGAAGCCCCATTCATTGTCATACCAGGTGAGAATGCGAACCAGCGTTCCTTCCACCACCTTGGTCTGGTCCATGTGGAAGGTCGAGGAATTGGCGTTGTGGTTGAAATCGATGGAGACATTGGGATCGAGCGTGTAGCCCAGGATGCCCTTGAGACGGCCTTCGGCGGCAGCCTTGATAGCGCCGTTGATCTCCTCAACGCTGGTGGCGCGCTTGGCCACGAACTTGAAATCCACCACCGAGACATTGGGAACCGGCACGCGGATCGACGTTCCGTCAAGCCTGCCCTTCAACTCGGGGATGACGAGGCCGATGGCCTTGGCGGCGCCGGTGGATGTGGGGATCATCGACATGGCGGCGGCCCGCGCCCGGTACAAATCCTTGTGCATGGTGTCAAGCGTCGGCTGGTCGCCGGTATAGGCGTGGATCGTGGTCATGAAACCCTTGTCGATGCCCACCGCGTCATGCAAGACCTTGGCGACCGGTGCCAGGCAGTTGGTGGTGCACGACGCATTGGAAACAATGACGTGATCCTTGGTCAGCTTGTCGTGGTTCACGCCATAGACAACCGTGAGATCGGAGTTCTCGCCTGGCGCTGAAATCAGCACGCGCTTGGCGCCCGCCGCCAGATGGGCCGAGGCCTTGTCCTTCGCCGTGAAAATGCCGGTGCATTCCATGGCGATGTCGACGCCCAGCTCCTTCCAGGGCAGCTGCGAAGGATCCTTGACGGCGGTGACCTTGAATTTTTCGCCGCCGACGCTGATGCTGTCGCCGTCAACCTTCACCTCGCGGGGAAAGCGCCCATGCACGCTGTCATAGCGCAGCAGATGGGCGTTGGTTTCAACCGGGCCAAGATCATTGATGGCCACCACATCAATATCCTTGCGGCCCGATTCATGGATGGCGCGCAGGATATTGCGCCCAATCCGACCAAAACCATTTATCGCAACGCGCACCTTAGCCATGACACTCTCCGTTATCGCATTTTTGAAGTTGGCCGCCTTATAAGCTAATTATGGCGTGAGGGAAGAGGTGCGCACATCAAAAAATACCAGCATTGCATAACAGCAATATAGGTCTGGATTTGCGCGGGAAAGGAAGAAAACTATTTCTTTCCGGTCTTCTTTGCAGAAGGTTTTTTGGGCGGTGATTTCTTGGCAAGTGGCGCAGCCTCATCAACCAGCGCAGCCGCCCGCAGCCAATGGGCTTCGGAGCGGCCCTCAGGACGGCCCTCCTGTTCCCAAATTTGATGGGCCAGATCAGCAATACGCTGGTCACGGTCAACAATCACATTCTTCGCAAGCGTCATAGTGGAACCTATCGCATTAAAATTAAGCAGATAGGTTCCAATGACATAAAATGGTGCAGTGCACAATAACTCAGACTGCGATATTGCGTCGCAGCATCACACTTTGGTCCATTTCCCGTTCTTGGCTGAGGATTTCACGCAAGCCTCAATGAAGGCCATCCCCGCAACGCCATCTTCAATGCCCGGAAATTGCACGTCTTTGTCCACTTTTTTACCCATCCGTTTGGCTTTGATGGCGCGCGCCACCTCGGTGTAGATATTGGCAAAACCTTCGAGATAACCCTCCGGATGCCCCGGCGGAACGCGCGTCACGCGCGCGCTGGCTGCGTTGGAACCAGCGCCGCCCCGGGTGATCAGGCGCTTGGGTTCACCGTAAGGCGTAACCCACAGGTAATTGGGATCGGCCTGCACCCATTCCAGCCCGCCCTTGGTGCCATAAACCCGGATTTTCAAACCATTCTCATGGCCAACCGCCACCTGGCTCGCCCACATCATTCCCTTCGCACCACCCTTGTAGCGCATCATGACATGCACATTGTCATCCACCTTGCGGCCTTTGACAAAGCTGGTGAGATCAGCCGAAAGCTCATCCAATTTGAGGCCCGATACAAAACAGCCCAACTGATAGGTGTGAGTACCGATGTCACCAACACAACCACCCGCACCTGTTCTCTTGGGGTCTGTCCGCCAAGCCGCCTGCTTCTGGCCGGATTTTTCCAAATCCGTCGTCAGCCAGTCCTGCGGATATTCCCCTTGCACCAGCCGGATTTCGCCCAGTTCACCAGCTGCCACCATGGCGCGGGCATGCCTGATCATTGGATAGCCCGAATAATTATGGGTGAGCGCGAAAATGACTTTTGGATTCTTGGCCAGCAGTTTTTCCAGCGCCAGCGCTTCCTTGAGATTGAGCGTCATGGGCTTGTCGCAGATCACATGAATGCCAGCTTCGATGAAAGCCTTGGCGGCGGGAAAATGCATGTGGTTTGGCGTCACGAGGGAGACAGCTTCAATCCCGTCCTTGCGCTTGGCCTCAAGCCTGGCCATTTCGCGGAAATCCGCATAGCTCCGATCGGGAGCCAGACCGAGTTCAGCAGCCGATGCCTTGGCGCGCGCTGCATCGGAAGACAAGGCTCCCGCCACAAATTCGTAATGATCGTCCATGCGGGCCGCGAGGCGATGCACGGCGCCAATGAAAGCGCCTTGTCCGCCCCCCACCATGCCAAGCCTGATGCGGCCAGATGCCTTGTCGCTTCTACCAGTAATTGACATCGAGAACTCCTATAGGCCCAACAGCCGGTTGATCTGCGCCTGATCAGTTTTGCCGCCAGCAAAATCATCGAAGGCTTTTTCCGTGGTGCGGATGATATGGCTTTCGATGAAGGGCGCGCCCTCCGCCGCTCCCTGTTCGGGATGCTTGATGCAGCATTCCCATTCCAGCACCGCCCAGGAGGAATAGTTGTATTGAGACAGCTTGGAGAAGATCGAACCAAAATCCACCTGCCCGTCGCCCAGCGAGCGGAACCGCCCGGCCCGGTTGATCCAGGGTTGATAGCCCGAATAAACCCCTTGGCGGCCCGTCGGGTTGAGCTCCGCATCCTTCACATGGAAAGCGCAGATCCGCTCGTGATAAATATCAATGAACGAAAGATAGTCGAGATGCATCAGCACGAAATGCGACGGATCATAATTGATTTGAGCTCGCTTGTGACCCTTGAGGGCGTCCAGAAACATCTCAAACGTGGCGCCATCGAACACATCTTCGCCGGGATGGATTTCATAACCGACATCCACGCCCACATCCTCATAGGCATCCAGAATGGGCTTCCAGCGCTTGGCCAGTTCACCAAATGCGGTTTCAATCAGGCCCGCTGGCCGCTGCGGCCAGGGATAAACATAAGGCCAAGCCAGTGCGCCGGTGAAAGACACGGTCGCATCGAGCCCCAGGTTCCGCGCCGCCTTCGCCGCAAGCATCAATTGCTCTGTCGCCCACTTCTGCCGCTCCTTGGGCTTGCCATGAACAGCAGCGGGCGCAAACGCGTCAAAGGCCTCATCATAGGCCGGGTTCACGGCCACGAGCTGCCCCTGCAAATGGGTTGAAAGTTCGGTGATGTCCACGCCGTTCTTCTTGGCCATGCCGTTAAGCTCGTCGCAATAGGTTTTAGAGTCCGCCGCCTTTTTCAAGTCGAACAGCCGGCCATCCCATGTGGGAATCTGCACGCCCTTGTAGCCCAGCGAGGCCGCCCACTTTGTAATGCTGTCGAGGGAATTAAATGGTGCTGCATCGCCCGCAAACTGCGCCAGAAAAATCGCCGGTCCCTTGATATTTGTTGCCATATCTCTTGTCCTCAAATGTAACTGTTCAAAATGCCTTCAAGGTATTCCTGCCGGCCGGATTTGGGCTGTGGTTCCAGGCCCGATTTGTGGACACGGGTTGCGATTTCGTCAAGGCTCTCTTTCCCCGCCAGCATCGCCATGTTTTGCGGCTCGTTCCACTTGGCGTAACGCGCGTCCACCGCCTTTGAAATCTTGCCATCCTCGATCATCTTGGCCGCAATCAGAAGCCCGCGCGCGCTGGCGTCCATGGAGCCCACATGGGCATGCAGAAGGTCATCCGGGTCAATCGATTGCCGCCTGATCTTGGCATCGAAATTCATGCCGCCTGTGGTGAAGCCACCCGCTTTCAGAATTTCATACATGGTGAGCGCCACCTCGGGAATGTTCATCGCGAACTGATCAGTATCCCAGCCCAGCAGATAATCGCCACGATTGATGTCGAGCGATCCAAAAATTCCCAGTGCCGAAGCCAGTGCAATTTCATGCTCAAACGTGTGGCCAGCCAAAATGGCATGATTCTGTTCAAGGTTAAGCTTCACATCATTTTCCAGCCCATAGGATTTGAGCAACCCGTAGATGGAGGCCGTATCATAATCATACTGATGCTTGGTGGGTTCTTTCGGCTTGGGTTCTATAAGGATGGGCCCCTTGAATCCAATCTTGTGCTTGTACTCAACCACCAGTGACAGGAACCGCCCTGCCTGTTTCAATTCCTGTCCGATATTGGTGTTGAGCAGCGTTTCATAACCTTCGCGCCCGCCCCACATCACATAGTTCTCGCCACCCAATCCATGGGTCACATCGAGGCAGTGCTTCACCTGCGCGGCGCAATAGGCAAACACATCGGCATCTGGATTGGTGGCGGCCCCCGCCATGAAGCGGCGGTTGGAAAACATGTTGGCCGTGCCCCACAGCAGTTTCCTGCCGGACTTCGCCATCTTGCTCTCGAAGATATTGGCGATGGCGGTCACATTCGAATTGAACTCCTTGAGTGAATTCCCTTCCGGCGCAATGTCGAGATCATGAAAAGTGAAATAATCAACGCCGAGCAGCCGCAATGTTTCAAACATCACGTCTGCCTTCATGCGGGCCGCTTCCATGGGATCTGCCGCGTGGTGCCATTGGCGGTTGAAGGTTTCGCCGCCGAAGGGGTCCGTGCCCGGCCAGCAAAGCGTGTGCCAATAGCACACGGCAAAGCGCAAATGCTCCGCCATGGTTTTGCCCATGACCTTTTGCGTTGGATTGTACCAGCGGTAGGCCAGCGCATTTGTCGAGCTTGGCCCCTCGTATTTGATGGGGTCTTTGGTTGCATAGAAATTCATCAGAGTCTGATCTCCTTGATGGCGGGATAGATTTGTGTGTAGCGTCCATAGGCGGCCTCATAGGCGGCCTTCGCATTTTTCTCCGGCAGAATGGTCTTGGCGATTTTGGGGGCGGCGCAAACGGATTTGTAGGAAGCGCCCGTCGCCGCCATCAGCCCCATGCGGGCAGCGCCAAAAGCGCCTCCCACATCGCCAGCCGCTGGCAAGTCAACCGGCACACCCAACGCTGTCGCAATGATCTTGAGCCACAGTTCAGATTTTGTGCCGCCGCCCACGGCCATCACGCGTTTAACGTCGGTGCCAGCGGCCTTGAGCGCTTCAAGGCTGTCGCGGAACGCAAAGGCGACGCCGTCAAGCACCGCGTGCGACATCGCCTTGCGATCTGTCTCATGGCCCAGCCCCATCATCAGGCCCCGCGCCTGCGCGTCGCCCACAGGCGTCCGCTCGCCAGAAAGATAGGGCAGGAACAATGCGGATGAGGGGCCAACAAGTTTAGAGCCGAGCGCCTTGGTAAGCTGCGGAGCCGGCGTTTTCAACACACCCGCCAGCCATTCCAAACTGGCGGTGGCGGATAGAATGACCCCCATCTGGTGCCACGTGCCGGGAACCGCGTGGCAAAACGCATGCACGGCCTTCGCTGCATTGGGGCTGTATTTGTCGTTGGATACAAACAGCACGCCCGATGTGCCCAGTGAAACAAAGGCCACGCCATCATGCACCGCGCCTATGCCGCAAGCCGAAGCTGCGTTGTCGCCGCCGCCGCCAGCAACCACAGGCAGTTTCGGCATACCCCACTCCTTGCCAACAGCAGCCGTCAACCTCCCCGTCGCATCAGTGCCTTCAAACAGCGCGGGCATCTGGTCGCGCCGCATATCGGTTGCGCGCAGCAATTCATCAGACCACTGACGTTTCGCTACATCCAGCCAATAGGTGCCGGAAGAGTCTGACATATCGGAAGCAAACTCACCCGTCATCCGGTAGCGGATGTAATCCTTCGGCAACAAGACCGTTGCCACCGCATCAAATATTCGCGGCTCATGCTTCTTGACCCACATGAGTTTGGGAGCGGTGTAACCTGCCAGTGGAATGTTGCCCGCAATTTCCAAGGCGCTGGGTTCACGCGCCATAATTTCCTTGCATTCTTCAAATGAGCGCGCATCGTTCCACAGGATGCAGGGCCGCAGAACCTTGCCCGACCTGTCCAGAAGTGTTGCGCCATGTTGCTGGCCGGAAAGCCCGATACCTTCAACAGCGGCAACAGCTTTTGGTTTCACCTTGCCCAGCGACTTGACGACGGTATTTGCCGCTTTCCACCAATCCCCCGGGTTTTGCTCGGACCACCCCGAATGGGGTCGCGAAACTTTCAGGCCAGCGCTTGCCGTCGCGATAATCTTCTGCTTGCCGTCAATCAGAACGCCCTTGACCGAGGACGTCCCAAAATCCAATCCGAGATACATGTTTCACCGCGCCCCATTGATGGCAAGATAGGCGGAATAAAGCGACGTTGTTCCGCAGATAAAGAGGCGGTTGAGCCGCGGCCCACCGAATGCAACATTCGAAACCAGCTCGGGAATGCGGATTTTGCCGATCAGCGTTCCGTCCGGCAGATAGCAATGTACGCCGTCAGCGGCACTGGTCCAGATGCGGCCATCCCCGTCCAGACGGAAGCCATCGAACAGGCCTGCCGTGCAGTCGGCGAACACCTTCGAGTTGCTCAATGTCTGCCCACCCGCTCTCACGTCAAAACGGCGGATGTGCTTGGGGCCGTTCTTGGTGTGGCTGGCGCCCGTGTCGGTGACATAGAGATATTTTTCATTCGGCGAGAAAGCCAGCCCGTTGGGCTTGTCGAAATCATCGCATACACGGGTGATTTTCCTACTTTGCGCGTCCACCCGGTAAACATGATTGCCGCCAATTTCGCTGGCCGCCTGCTCCCCTTCATAGTCAATGAGAATGCCGTAAGGCGGATCGGTGAACCAGATCGAGCCGTCGGATTTCACCACGACATCATTGGGCGAATTGAAACGCTTGCCCTCGAAGCTGTCGGCGATGACAGTGATCGCGCCATCATGTTCCGTGCGCGTCACACGCCGCGCATGATGTTCACAGGTTACCAGGCGCCCCTGCCCATCCACCGTATTGCCATTTGAGTTGTTTGACGGACTGCGGAATACCGAAACTGAGCCATCCGTATCGTCATAACGGACCATGCGATTGTTTGGGATATCCGAAAATATGAGATAGCGTCCGGCGCCAAACCACGCGGGCCCTTCCGCCCAGCGGGCCCCCGTCCACAACCGTTCAACCCGCGCATGCCCCACTAGGCATTCGTTGAACCGTAAATCGAGCGGCTCAAAGCCTGTGCCCTCAACAGCGCCGTAGAACATGACCGTTTCCCCTGTTTTATGTTGTTGCTCTATCGATAACAAAATCCCGGTCAAAGTGAAAGCGATTGAATCTGGTCGGCCTTGGGGAAGCCCATGGCGCTGGCCCAAATCTTGTGGCAACTAGCGGGAATGTTCAATGGCGCTGTTATAGTCATGGGGGTCACAAGCTGTGGCAAGACCAGTGTCGGCGAAGGTCTGGCCGCCAAAATGGGCTGGCCCTATATCGAAGGCGACAAGCTTCATCCGGCAGCCAACATCAAAAAAATGTCGGCAGGAATCCCTCTTGATGATAACGACCGCTGGCCTTGGCTCGATATCATTGGCAAGGCCATGAAGGCGGAATGCGGCAAGGGCAGGGGCGTTGTCGCATCCTGCTCGGCACTCAAGAAGGTCTACCGCCAGAGGTTGGCCACTGCCGCCGGAACGCCCATTTCATTCATATTTTTGCATGGTGACAAGGATTTGCTGGCCAGACGCATTGCAGCCCGCAAA